>CAXTFP010000042.1:0-11343 GCA_964243135.1 uncultured Lichenihabitans sp. | reverse complement strand
GTTTCCGCACGGCACTGCGCCGCAGGGCGACTGTTCTGCTCGTGCGCGAGCCGCCGCCCGCGCGCCTGACCTGGTTCAGTCGAGGCGACCGGCGTCCGCCGAGCTCGGCACAGCACGGGATCGCCTGAGGCTGCTTCGGGTGGGATGCGAAAGCGCCATCACTCCTGACCATGCTCGCGCAGCAGCGCTTCGAGCAGTGGAATGTCGTCCTCGACGTCTTCGGTCCCGCGAAAGCGGGAGTATTCGACGTGTCCGTCCTCGAACACGTCGATCTCGATCCGTTCCCCGACCAGCGTTGCCGTGATCATGATGCTGTCGCCACGATGGCGGTGGAGGGAGTAGTGCACTCCCTCACGCTCCAGCAGGCGAATGACGCGGTAGAGTTCGTGGCTCATGACGGTCGGCTCAGCGTTGCGGCCAGACTATCGAACCGACAGCTGGCGAAGTCCGTAGCGGGTCGGCGGCGGCATGCCCTCGGTCCTACCCGGACTGCCGGTCGCGCGAACCGGGAGCGGGCTCGGAGGCGGAAGCACGGAACCGATGCTCAAGTTCGCTACGGGTACACCCAAGGCGAACCACCCGACATAGCTATCGTCATCCCCGAATCTGCGGCCGGTCACATCAGCCCGTAGCGAGAGGTTGCGGCCCTGGCGTTTGATGGTGAAACTGGCGCAGGCCAGGTTCAGAAGAGAGGTGCTCCGATGTCTACCGAACCCGTCAAAGGCCCTGCGTCGTATTTTCCATCCATCGAGAAGAAGTACGGGCGTCCTATCGATGAATGGCAACAGATCATCCGGGGCCGACTTCCCGCAAAGCATATGGAGCTAGTCTCCATGCTGAAAGATGAGCATGGGATGGGTCACGGCCACGCCAACGCGATCGTCGCCCATGTACTGTCTGCGGAGAAGAATTGGCTGACCTGCGCCGCCGATATGGTCGGCAGGCTTGCAGCTACTTTTTCCGGTCCAACCGGTGCGATCAGGATTATGCCGCAGACGAACCCGACACGCCCGGGACGGGCGAGTGCCGGATGTCCGAACCCGCCCTACTCCGACCACCCCCTGACGTCGTTGCCGCCGAACACCATGCGGCGGATCATCGGCGACGTGAGGCTGGCGCTGAAGCCCGGGGCGGGGGCGCTCGCCTCGTCGAGGCGTCGCAGGTGATCCTCGCCCAGGACGACATCCGCCGCGGCGATGTTGCTCTCCAACTGCCTCGGCTCCCGGGCGCCGACGATCGTGGAGGTGACGCCCGGGCGCGCCAGCACCCAGGCCAGGGCGACCTGCGCGGGCGGGAGGTCGAGCGCGGCGGCGACGGAGGTCAGCGCGTCGAGCACGTCCCAGTTGCGGTCGACGAACTTGCTGTCGCCGAAGGGGTTCGGGCCGCTGAGCCGGCCGGCTCCCGCCGCACCGTCCCGGCGATACTTGCCGGACAGGAAACCGCCCGCCAGCGGGCTCCACGGCATCACACCCATCCCGGCCTCGCGCGCGGCGGGGAAGTGCTCGCCCTCCACGTCCCGCGCGACCAGCGAATATTCCACCTGGATGGCGATCGGGCCGGGGATGCGCCGCTCGGCCGCGAGGGTGGCGGCCTTCATGGCCAGCCAGGCGGGCATGTCCGACAGGGCGTAGTGGCGGATCTTGCCGGCCCGGACGAGGTCGCTCAGCGTCTGCACGATCTCCTCGACGGGGGTGACGCCGTCCCAGATGTGCATCCAGTAGAGGTCGACGTAGTCGGTCCCCAGGCGCTTCAGCGAGGCGTCGAGCGCGCGGTGGATGTTCTTGGCCCCCGCGCCGCCCGCGTTGGGGTTGCCGCGGCCGGCCTGGGTGGCGGTCAACGGGCTCGCCGAGCCGTTGAAGGCGAACTTGGTCGCCAGCACGACCTCGTCGCGCGAGCCGGTGTCCCGGATGAACCGGCCCACCAGCCGTTCGCTCTCGCCGCCTGAATAGATATCGGCGGTGTCGATGAAGTTGCCGCCCGCCGACCGGTAGGTGTCGAAGATGGCGCGGGACGCGGCTTCGTCGGCCCCCCAGGGTCCCGGCCCGAAGGTCATCGTGCCGAGCGCCACAGGGCTGACCACCAGGCCGGATCGGCCCAGCGTGCGAAAATCGTCGAGCGACATGGTCTTCCCGCTTTCCATAACGTCTGCTATAGAAAGAATGCTCCCACGGTGCCGGCGTGTCAAACTTTTCCTAGTGACCGATACGGAATCTTCGACCTTCCCCTCGCCGCCCCGCAGGCTCGGCCGGCCGCTGTCGTTCGACCGGGACGCCGCGCTCCGCCAGGCGATGCTGACCTTCTGGCGCCACGGCTACGAGACGACCTCAGTCGCGGAGCTGACGGCCGCCATGGGGGTGAGCGCCCCCAGCCTCTACGCGGCCTTCGGCGACAAGCGGCGGCTGTTCCTCGAAGCAGTGCGGCTCTACGCCGGCGAACCGGACGCCACGTCGCTCGCCTTCGACGCGGCGCCGACCGCCCGCGACGCGGCGCGCGCGTTGCTGACCGGGGCGGCGACCGCCTACACCGGCGAGGACACGCCCAAGGGCTGCCTGCTCGCCAGCGCGACCGCGAGCGGGTCGGCGGCCTCGGCCGACGTGCAGCGGGCCGTCGCGGATGTGCGGCGCGGCGCCGACCGCCGCCTCCGCACCAGGATCGAGCGCGACATCGCCGAGGGCCTCCTCCCGTCCGAGACGGAGGCGGCCGCGCTGTCCGGTCTGGTCATGGCGGTGACGCAGGGCCTGTCCGTGCTCGCGCGCGACGGCGCGCCGCGCGCCGCCCTGCTGGTGATCGTGGAGACGGCACTGGCGGCTTGGCCCCTTCGGCGCGATCGCTGATGGCGTGGGAGCCGACGGCTCGCGCGCGGCATCCCGGAGGCCCGGAACGGGACGGGTAGCGATCAGGGGGCGTCGACGTGCCCGGCAGATCCACGGCTTCATCACCATGGAGGGCGTGCTGTCGGCAGCGGGCAGGGCCATGGCGACTCAGCTGCGCCGGAAGTGCGCCGCCGCGTGACCCCGAAACGGCGATGCCCGGCGCGGGGCCGGGCATCGGAGGAGTTCTAGACCGTGGGTGGGCGGGTCAGATCGCGCCGTTGATCCACTGCTGGAGCTGGCCCTTCGGCTTGGCGCCGACCATCTTGGACGCCACTTGGCCGTCCTTGAAAAGCAGCAGAGTCGGGATCGACTGAATGCCGAGCTTGCCCGGCACGCCGGGGTTCTCGTCGATGTTGAACTTCACCACCTTGACCTTGCCCCGCATCTCCTGGGCGATGTCTTCGAGCGCCGGGGCGATCATGCGGCAGGGGCCGCACCACTCGGCCCAGAAGTCGACGACGACCGGCTCGGACGACTTCAGCACGTCCTGATCGAAGCTCTGGTCAGTGACCTTGATGGTGGCGGAACCGGCGTCGGCCATGCGAAAACCCCTGGTGAAGCGGGGACCCGCGGCCCCCGGCGATCGTCACGGGAAATGGTGACGGGCTGCCGCGCCGTCAAGCGGATGCGGTCTCGCCCACCAGGGCCGGCGACACCTCGTAATGCGCCTCCGTCTTCGACTCGACGTCGTGGAGCGTGACGCCGGGCGCCAGCTCCGTCAGCACCATGCCGCCCCCGTGCCGGTCCACAGTGAAGACCCCGAGGTCGGTGATCACTATGTCGACGACACCCGAGCCGGTGAGGGGCAGGGTGCAGGCGCGCAGCAGCTTCGGCTCCTCGCCGCCGCTCTTCGACTTGGCGGTGTGCTCCATCAGCACCACGACCTTCTTGACGCCCGCCACGAGGTCCATGGCGCCGCCCATCCCCTTCACCATCTTGCCGGGGATCATCCAGTTGGCGAGGTCGCCGTTCTGCGCCACCTGCATGGCGCCCAGGATCGACAGGTCGATGTGGCCGCCGCGGATCATGGCGAAGCTGTCGGCCGAGGAGAAGAAGCTCGTGCTGGGCAGGGCCGTCACGGTCTGCTTGCCGGCGTTGATGAGGTCGGCGTCCTCCTCGCCCTCGTAGGGGAAGGCCCCCATGCCCAGCATGCCGTTCTCGCTCTGGAGCTGGACGCTCATCCCCTCGGGGATGAAGTTCGACACCAGCGTCGGGATGCCGATGCCGAGGTTGACGTAGAAGCCGTCCCGCAGCTCGCGCGCGGCGCGCGCGGACATCTCGTCGCGGTTCCAGGCCATCCGACCTCCTCCCCCGCGGCGGCCGGCGCGGCCGCCCGCCTGCGGGTCGTGCGCTGCTCGATGCGCTTCTCGTGGTGGGGCACGTGGACGATGCGCTTCACGTAGATGCCGGGCGTGACGATGGCGTCGGGGTCGAGTTCGCCGGGCTCGACGAGGTGCTCGACCTCGGCGATCGTCAGCTTCGCGGCCGTCGCCATCATGGGGTTGAAGTTGCGCGCGGTCTTCCGGTACACGAGGTTGCCCTCGGTGTCGCCCTTCCAGGCGTGGACCAGGGCCACGTCGCCGACGATGCCGCGCTCCATGATGTAGCGCTGGCCGTCGAACACCCGCTCCTCCTTGCCCTCGGCCACCTGCGTGCCGACGCCCGTCTTGGTGAAGAAGGCCGGGATGCCGGCGCCGCCCGCCCGGCAGCGCTCGGCCAGCGTGCCTTGGGGCGTGAACTCGACGTCGAGCTTGCCGGCCAGGAACTGCTGGGCGAAGAGCTTGTTCTCGCCCACGTAGGACGAGATCATCTTGGCGATCTGGCCCGTCTCCAGCAGCAGCCCGAGGCCGACGCCGTCGATCCCGGCGTTGTTGGACACGCAGGTGAGGCTCATGGCGCCCGTGTCGCGCAGGGCCTCGATGAGGCTCGACGGGATGCCGCAGAGCCCGAAGCCCCCGGCGAGGATCGTCATGCCGTCCGCGATCTGGCCGGCCAGGGCGCTTCGGGCGTCCTCGTAGACTTTTCTCATCGCTTCGCCCGGGGCTCGCCGCTCGCGTCGGTCGCGCCACCATGCCCCGAGCCGGGCGGATTTGGGAAGATGCCAGCCGGGGAATTCTTCCTGCCCCGGGCGGCCCGCCGGGTCAGGCCGCGGCGGGCGGCGGGCGCACGGCCTCGCGCCAGGCCGTGTAGATCCCGCTCGCCGCGATGATCGCGGCCCCGAGCAGCATCGCCGGCCCCGGCATGGTGCCGAAGGCGAGGTAGCCCAGGCCCGCCGCCCACAGGAGCTGCGCGTAGGTGAAGGGCGACAGCATGGAAGCCGGCGCGTGGCGGTAGGCGAAGACCTGCATCAGGCTCGCGACCGTGGCGAAGAAGCCGCTGATGCAGCCGATCGCCACCTGGTTCCAGGTCGGCATGTGCCAGTCGAAGGCCGCCAGCACCGACACCACCGCGAAGCCGATCACCGCCTGGTAGAGCATCGTGGTCTCGGGCCGCTCGTCGCGGGCGAGGCGCGTGCCGATGGTGGCCGAGGCCGAGGCGACGCTGCCGACGAGCGGCACGAGGCTCGCCAGGGTGAAGGAGCTGCCGCCGGGCTGCACGATCACCATCACGCCGGCGAAGCCCACCAGCGCGGCCGCCCAGCGCCGCGGCCCGACCTTCTCGCGCAGCAACAGCGCCGCCATGGCCGTGACCACGACCGGCGCCATGAAGCCGATGGCCGTGGCGTCGGCCACCGGCATCATGCCGAAGGCCATGATGAACAGCACGGTGGAGGCGGCGCTCGCCACCGCCCGGCCGGCCAGCATCCCGGGCCGGGCGGCCCGCAGCAGGCTGCGGTCGCGCAGCAGCAGCGGCACCGTCATCACGATGAGGACGAGGTAGCGCATCCAGGCGACTTCGAGGCCGGGCAGCGAGGCCGTCAGCATCTTGGACGCGTTGTCCGAGACGGGGAACAGCGCGGCGCTGGCCAGCAGCGCCACGATGCCGACCACGGCGCGCTCGGGCTTGCGGGCGACGGCCGGGGCCGGAGCGGGGCGCGGCAGCGCCCGCGGGACGGGCGGGCGCTGTCCCCTGTCGGCGTCGCGGGCGGGTCTGGTCGCGTCGCGGCGCGACGGCTCGCGCATGGCAAGGGCCAAGGTCGGCTTCCTCGAGGATTCGTTGTCGGATGAGCGGAAGCTAGACCGCGAGCCTCAACGAGTCCTTAAGAGATCCATCCCGCAGACCTGCCCTGCCGCGCGCGCATGTCTCGTCGGACAAATGCCGAAACCGTCGACCCACCACAGGCTCGACAAGGCCGGGCCGCTCCGCCACCCTGCGCGCTTTCCCGACCGCGAGCCCCAACCCATGAGCACCGGCACCCAGGACTACGTGGGCGATCCCCGCAACGACGACGTGCTGGTGTCGGTCGACGGGGGCCTCGTGCACCGCGACAGGGCCGTGGTGTCGGTGTTCGATTCCGGCTTCGTGCTCGGCGACGGCGTATGGGAGGGGCTGAGGCTCATCGGCGGGCGCATCGCCTTCCTGGACGCCCACCTCGACCGCCTCTACGACGGCGCCCGCATGCTGATGATCGACGTCGGGCTCACCCGCGCGGCGCTGGTGGAGCGGCTCTTCGACTGCCTCGACGCCAACGGCATGCGGGACGGAGTGCACGTCCGGCTGATCGTGACGCGGGGGCGCAAGCGCTCGCCCTACCAGGACCCGCGCCTGACGGTCGGCCCCGCGACGGTCGTCATCGTGCCCGAGTGGAAGCAGCCCAAGCCCGACGTCTACCGCCGCGGCATCACCCTGTTCACGACCCACGTCCGCCGCACCGGCCCGGCCGACCAGGACCCGAAGCTCAACTCCCACTCCAAGGTCAACGACATCCTGGCCTGCATCCAGGCCACGGCGGCGGGCGCCGACGAGGCCCTGATGCTCGACGACCGCGGCTTCGTGGCGACCTGCAACTCCACGCATTTCTTCATCGTGCGGCGGGGGGCGCTGTGGACCTCGGCGGGCGGCTTCTGCCTCGACGGCATCACGCGCGGCGCCGTGATCCGGGCCGCGCGGGCGGGGGGCGTCCCGGTGTTCGAGCGCGACTTCTCGCTCTTCGACGTCTACGCGGCCGAGGAAGCCTTCGTCACCGGCACCTTCGCGGGCCTCACCCCTGTGTCGCGCGTCGACGGCCGGCCCCTGCCGGGGCTCGGCGACGCCGAGGACCTGTCCGGTCCGGTGACGCGGCGCCTGCGCGAGCATTATTTCGCGCTGCGCGACGCTGAAGCGCGGGGGCGGGCGTGACGGCGCCCGAGGGCCGTGTCCCGCTGCGGGTCGCCATGTGGTCCGGCCCGCGCAACATCTCGACCGCCCTGATGCGCTCCTTCGGCAACCGCCCCGACTGCGCGGTGTCGGACGAGCCCTTCTACGCGGCCTACCTCGACGCCACGGGCCTGCTCCACCCGCAGCGCGACGCGGTCCTGGCGAGCCAGCCGCGCGACTGGCGCGCCGTCGCGGCCGAGGTCACCGGCGCGGTGCCGGGCGGGCGGGCGCTCTGGTACCAGAAGCACATGACCCATCACATCCTACCGGGCTTCGGGCGGGACTGGATCGACGGCGTCGCCAACGCCTTCCTGATCCGCGCACCGGAGGCGGTGCTGCTGTCCTACGTCGAGAAGCGCGCCGACGTGACCCTGGAGGACATCGGCGTGCCCCAGCAGGCGGAGCTGTTCGACCGCGTGGCGGACCGGCGCGGGGAAGCCCCGGCCGTGATCGCGTCGCGCGACGTGCTGCGCGACCCCCGCGGCACGCTCACGGCGCTGTGCGGCCGGCTCGGCATCGCCTTCGACGAGGGAATGCTGTCCTGGCCGGCCGGGCGCCGCGCCTCGGACGGGGTGTGGGCGCCGTCCTGGTACGACAGGGTCGAGCGCTCCACGGGCTTCGCGCCGCCGGGCTCCGAGGGCTGCTTCGACGACCTCCCCGACCGCCTGAAGCCCCTGGCCGACGCGGCCCGCCCCTTCTACGAGCGGCTGGCGCGCCACAGGCTGGGGGCCGCGGAGACGTGACCCTCGTCGGCCGCCCCGGCGCGTCGTCCAACCCGTCCGCGTGGCGGGAACATCGGACGGTCGGCCTGATTGACCCGTGCAGGCGGCAGCCCTCGGGGGCTTTCGAGACCGCTGCCGCACCGGGAGGAACTCCAATGTCCAAGCTGTCCAGCATCGCGGCCGTCGCGGCATCCTGCGCCCTCATGGCGGCTGCCGTTCCGGCCTCCGCGGCGACCGCCGCCAATTCCCAGAACGCGACGACGAGCTCGAACGCGGCCAACGAGGAGAAGCCCGCAACGGCCACCGATCCCGGCATGAGCGGCAATGGAACCATGATGATGAAGGGGGCCGGAACGGGCATGGGCACCGATGGTGCGGCCGGGACCGGCATGGCGCCCAAGACCGGCACGGGCGAGTTCACGACCGACACTGGCAAGTCTCAGTAGATCGCCTCTTCAGCGGCGGGCCGAGGTGGAGGGCTCAGCCCGGCTGCTCATGTCCGGGACGATCCGGACGACCTGACGGCGTCTCGTCTCCGAGGCCGACGACCTCTTCCGACATCAAGCCTGAGCGAAGGCCGCGGTCGGCAGGGAGCGGGCCGGGCGGGCGCGACGCACGACGTCCGCGAAGCTGGTGCAGCGCCCGTCCGCCAGCCGGGCGCGGGGCAGGATCACGCCCGCCACCGGGGCCAGCCACGGGAGCCAGCGGGCGAGGCCCGTCGGCGTCTCGCGCAGCAACAGGGCACCGTTCCCGCCCAGCGTGCCGGCGAGCGCGCGGAGCGCCTCCTCGCCGAAGAGGCGCGACGGCACCGTGCCGGCCTTGACCACGAAGATCCAGGACGAGCGGGCCCCGGCGATGCCGCGGGCCAGGGCGGCGGGGAAGTCGTGTTCCTCGACGATCTGGCAGCCCGCCTCGTCGGCGATCCCCGCCATGCCGGCGGCATCGCCGATGTGCAGCAGCGTGACGTCGCGCACCGCGCCGTCCATGGCGGCGGGCACGAGGGCCGCGAGGGTGCGCAGCAAGGCGCCGGCCGCGCGCGTCGCATCGACGGGCGTCGGCGGTGTCAGGACGATGGTGGACAACATAAGTGACATCTAACACGTCGGGCCTGCGCCGCAAAAGGCATCATGCAGAGGAGAGTCGCTTCAATTTGAGGCAGTTCGGCCGATCGAGGACCGACTCTCGATCCCGGCACGAAGACCTCAGCAGCTCAACTGCCGATATAGGCTCTCCAGCTCGTCCCGTGTCCCGTAGCGGATGCGGATCTCGCCTCCGGCTCCCCGCGCCTCGATCTCGACCGCGAGGCCCAGCACGGCGGCGAGCCGTTTGGCCAGAGCCCTGGCGTCCTCGGCCTGGGCATGGTGGGCGCGCTTCGCCGGAGGCGGGGCGGCGGGCGCCTCCTCGGCGGGCGCGGCGCGGTGGTGGGCCTGAGCCAACTTCTCGACGTCGCGCACGTTGAGGCCCCGCTCCACGATCCTGCGAGCCACGGGCTCGGGATCCGCGAAGCCGAGCAACGCGCGGGCGTGACCGGCCGAGATCGCGCCTTCCACCACCATGGCCTCGACGCTCTGCGGCAGCTTCAGGAGCCGAAGCATGTTGGCGACATGGCTGCGGCTCTTGCCGATGATGCGGGCGAGGTCGGTCTGCGAGTAGCCGAACTCGTGCGCCAGCCGCTCGTAGCCGCGCGCCTCCTCGATGGCGTTGAGGTCGGCGCGCTGGACGTTCTCGATGATGGCGAGTTCGAGCGCCCCCTTGTCGTCGACCTCGACCACCACGACCGGCACCTCGGCGAGGCCGGCCGCGCCGGCAGCCCGCCAGCGACGCTCGCCCGCGATGATCTCGAAGCTTGCCTCTCCGCCCGGCGCGGGCCGCACAAGGATCGGCTGGATGACGCCCTTCTCGCGGATGGACTTGGCGAGGTCGTCGAGGTCCTCCTCGGCGAAACTCCGCCGCGGGTTGCGCGGGTTGGGCCTGAGATCCCGCGTGAGGACGCGCCGCCGGTCCCGCGCCTCGGGCGAGGACGGGGGCGGCATCTGGGCCGAGGAATCCGCGATCAGCGCCGCCAGGCCGCGCCCGAGGCGCGAGCGGCCACCCTCTTCCGCCATGGTCATCCTCCCGCGGCCGCCCTCACGCGGCCCATGCCCTTTCGCGCTGGATCACCTCGGAGGCGAGCCGGAGATAGGCTTGGCTGCCGGCGCATTTGAGGTCGTAGAGCAGCACCGGCTTGCCGTGCGACGGCGCCTCGGACACGCGGACGTTGCGCGGGATGACGGTCTCGTAGACCTTGTCGCCCATGATCTGGCGCACGTCGGCCACGACCTGGGTGGCGAGGTTGTTGCGGGGATCGAACATGGTGAGCAGGATGCCGTGAATCGACAGGGCCGGGTTGAGGTTGGCCCGCACCTGTTCGACCGTGGCCAGGAGCTGCGACAGGCCTTCGAGGGCGAAGAACTCGCATTGCAGCGGCACCAGCACGCTGCTGGCCGCCGCCATGGCGTTGACGGTGAGCAGGTTCAGCGACGGCGGGCAGTCCACCAGCACGTAGGTGAAGCGGCGCCCCTCCGGGGTCGCGGCGAGCTGCTTCAGGGCATCGCGGAGCTTGAAGGCGCGGTCCTTGTGAGACGCGATCTCGAGATCGAGGCCGAGCAGGTCCATGGTGGACGGCGCGACCCACAGGTTGGGCACGGAGGTCGGGCGGCAGGCTTCCACGAGGCTGTGATCGCCCGTCAGCGCCCCGTAGGTCGAGACCGCGCGGTCCTTGCGCTCGATGCCGAGGCCGGTCGAGGCGTTGCCCTGCGGGTCGAGGTCGACGAGCAGCACGCGCTCGCCCACGGCGGCGAGCGCCGTGCCGAGATTGATGGCCGTCGTGGTCTTGCCGACGCCGCCCTTCTGGTTGGCCAGGACCAGGACGCGCGCCGCGGGGCTACTCATGGTTCGGATCCTTTCGGGAGCGCCGGCTCCCCCTCGGCCGCGCGCCGCAGCACGAGGATGCGGCCGTCGGGCGAGGTGAGGCTGGGCAGCACGCGCGTGGAGTAACCGGCGCCGAGGTCGACCTCATCGGCGATCTCGCCCTGGCTCTTGAGAAAGATCGCCGCCGTGCCGGCTTCGATGAGAACTTTGCCCATTTCGAGCAGGGCCGGCAAGGGCGCCAGCGCCCGCGCGGTGAGGACATCGACGGATTCGAGGTCTGGGAGCACGTCCTCGACGCGCCCGTTGTGCACCGTGGCGGGCGCGCCACAGGCGCGCGCCGCCTCGCGCAGAAAGGCGCATTTGCGCGCGTTGGCCTCGACGAGGTCGACGTGCGCCCCCGCGCGTCCGGCCAGCAGGATCGCCACGACGAGCCCCGGGAAGCCCGCCCCTGAACCGATGTCGGCCCAGCGCAGGGCTTCGGGCATCAGCGGCTGGATCTGGGCCGAGTCGGCGAGGTGCCGCGTCCACACCTCGGCGAGGGT
>CAXTFP010000041.1:0-11404 GCA_964243135.1 uncultured Lichenihabitans sp. | reverse complement strand
GCCCCACGGCGGACCAGATGCTGACCATCGCGTACAAATCCGACGCCGCCTGGAACGAGACCTTCTGGAAGCGTCCGGACTTCGACAGGATCCTGCTCGCGGCCCGCACCGAAGCCGACGCGGCCAGGCGCAAATCCATGTATTTCGACCTGCAGAAGATGATCTCGGAGGACGGCGGGGCCGTGATCCCCATGTTCATCGACTATCTGGAGGCCGGCACCGCCCGCGTCAGGGGCATGGGCCCGCACCCCCTGTTCGACCTGATGGGGCAGCGCATCGGCGAGAAGGTGTGGCTGGCCGCCTGACCGGGGCGATGGAAAGGCCGAACTCCTGAGCGCGGCCCAGTCCGTCTCAGGCCCAGGGTTGGCAGACATTACCGGCGCGGGGCGTTTGTGCCCTTCTCCCCTCCGGGGAGAATCGGGCACCCATCCCGGCAAGCCGGGATGGGACCGGGGTGCCCGCGAAGCGGGCGGATGAGGGGGGATCATCCCCCCGCGCGCCGCCTCCCCCCTCATCCCCGCTGTGCGGACCTTCTCCCCTCAAGGGGAGAAGGGCATCCCCCGCGAGTGCCGGCATCTGTGCCGACGCTGGCCTCCCAGGCCGCGTCGCAGGCGGCGTCGGCCCGGGGGCGAGGGTTCGGGCAGGGCGTGTCCGCGCCGCGCCGGAACGAAGGTTGCATCCACCCGGCCCGAGCCGGACCACCCGGCAGGGCGCCGCTTCGGCGATGGAGGACATCACCCCGGCCATGCTCGACCGCCTCGCCCCGCCGTCCCTCCACCCGCCCTTCGCGCGCTACGCCCACGGTGTGGCGGTGCCGGCCGGTGCGCGGACCGTGTTCTGCTCCGGCCAGCTCGGCATCGCGCCGGACGGGACGGTGCCGCCCGACGTCGAGGGGCAGGCTTCGCTCTGCTTCGACAACATCGCGGCCATCCTGGCCGAGGCCGGCATGGGCTTGGCCGACCTCGTGCGCCTCAACGCCTACGTGACGGCGCGTGAGCACATGGCGGGCTACATGGCGGCGCGCGACCGGGCCGTGGGCTCGCCTCCGCCGGCCTCGACCCTGATGATCGTGGGCGGGTTCACGCGCGCGGAGTTTCTGGTCGAGATCGAGGCCGTGGCCGCCAGGGTGGAATGAGGATCGCGACCGTGGCATTCCCCACCAAGTTCTGGGCCGAGATGACCTGGACGGACTTCCGCGACGCCGACATGGCCTCGGCCATCGCGGTGCTGCCGGTTGCGGCGATCGAGCAGCACGGGCCGCACCTGCCGGTCGGCGTCGACACGTTCATCATGGAGGGATACCTGCGGGCCGCCGTGGCGCGCCTGCCCGACGACCTGCCGGTCCTGGTGCTGCCCGTCCAGGCGATCGGGAAATCGAACGAGCACATCGCCTTTCCCGGCACCCTGACGTTCTCGGCCGAGACCGTGATCCGCGCCTGGCGCGAGATCGGCGAAAGCGTGCACCGGGCGGGCGTGAGGAAGCTCGTCATCGTCAACTCGCACGGCGGCAACATCCCGCCCCTCGACATCGTGGCGCGCGAGCTGCGCGTGCGGCTCGGCCTGCTCGTCGTCGTGGTGAGCTGGAGCCGCTTCGGCCATCCCCCCGGCCTCTATGGCGCGGGCGAGGCGGTTCACGGCATCCACGCGGGCGAGGCCGAAACGTCGCTGATGATGGCGTTCCGCCCCGACCTCCTGCGCCACGACGCGGTGCGGAACTTCGTGCCGAACTCGGTCGCCATCGCGGAGGAGTTCAAGTGGCTGCGCGTGACGCAGCCGATCGGCTTCGGCTGGATGGCGCAGGACGTGTCGGCCGCGGGCGCGATGGGCGACGCCGCGAGCGCCACCGCCGCGAAGGGCGAAGCCTCGGCGGACCACGGCGCCGCGGCCTTCCTCGAACTGCTGCGGGACGTCGAGCGGTTCAACGTGGCGCGGCTCGCCGAGGGGCCGCTCGCGTCCGGTCAAAGCTCCCCGTAGTCCGGCAGCGCCCGGTCGAGCCGCCGCCCGCCGCGGGTCACCAGGCGATCCGCCTGCGGGCGGGCGATCACCTGATCGAGGGAGCGGGCGTTGAGCAGGACGAGGTCGGCCGGCCCGCCGACCGCGATCCGCCCGGCCCCCGCCAGCCCCATGGCGTCGGCCGGCGCCGGCCCGCACAGCGCCGCGGCGTCGCCGAACGGGTGGTCGAGGTGGAGGATGCGGACGCCCTGGCGCCACGTATCCAGCATGTCGTGGTCGCCGTAGGCGTGGAACGGGTCGCGGCAGTTGTCGCCCGCCACCGCCACCCGCACGCCCGCGGCGCGCAGCTCGCGCACCGGCGTCACGCCGCGCCAGCGCGGGGTGCGGCCGGGCACGCGGTCCTGGAGATACATGTTGACGGTGGGCAGCGTCACGATCGTGATCCCGGCGTCGCGCACGCGGGCGATCTGCTCGGCCCGCGCGGCATCGTCCTGCAGCGCCAGCGAGCAGCAGTGGCCGCAGGTGACGCGGCCCTCGTGGCCGTGCCGCAGGGTGGCGCGGGCCACGGCCGGCAGGGCCGCGGAGGCGGGGTCGTCGGATTCGTCCACGTGGAGGTCGACGTCGAGATCCCGCTCGCGGGCGAGGGTGAAGAGACGGTCGAGCAGGTCGTCGAGGTCGGCGAGCTCGTCCTCGTGCAGGCCCGCGGTGGCGCGCGTCACGCCGCCCATCAGCCCGCCGGCCTCGGCCACGATGTCCGCGAGGGTCCGGGCATAGGGCGTGCGGTAGACGTCGAGCGCCATCAGCGCCACGCCCTGCAGCGCCACGCGGCCCGCGAAGGCGTCGCGCATCTCGCGGAACACCGCCCAGGTGTCCGGCCCCTGGCCCTCGTAGGAGTCGAGGTGGGTGCGGATCGCCGACACGCCGTGGGCCTCGGCGCAGCGGAGCCCGAAGTCCATGCGCCGGCGGAGGTCGGGCCGGCGCCAATGCGCGGCCCGGTCGGCCGCGGTCGCGTCGCGTGCGCCCGCGAAGTCGCCGGCGAGGTTGGGCGCGCGGTCGACGATGTGGCCCTTGTCGAGGTGGGCGTGCATGTCGACGAGCGTCGGCCACAGGTGGCGGCCGTCGAGGTCCGGGTCGCCCGGCGCGGGCGCGGGTTCCGCCACCCCGATCGACGCAATCCGGCCGCCCGCGAGCCCCACGTCGACCAGCACGGCGCCGTCCCGGTCCGCCGCGGCGCCGAGGGGGAGGCCGGCCAGGAAGGACAGCGGCACGCGGGCGCGCCGCAGCGTGACGGGGGCCGTGCCGTCGAGGCGGGCGAGATCCGGGGTCCAGCTCACAGCGTCGCGCTCCTCCGTGCGGGGCATCGCGCCCGGGATCAGCCGGCCACAGGCGCGCGCCGCCCTCAAGCGCGGAAAAGCGCGCGGGCCGTGCGCGGGGAAGCAACGGGCTCGCGCCGGACCGCGAGCGGGCGGGTCACACCTCGTCGGGGCGCCCCGCGAGCCCGGCCGCGATAAAGCCCGCCACCACGCTCAGGACGGAGTCGAGCGGCCCCGACGCGCGGTGCACCAGCGCCACGGACTGCAGGGCCGAGCCGCCCTGGACCGGCACGAAGGCCAAGCGCCCCGCGCGCAGCTCCTCCTCGACCTCGAACTGGCACATGAAGGTGATGCAGGGGCTCGTGCGCGCCATGCGCAGCATCAGTTCGAGCGAGTTGGTTTCCAGCGCCGGGGCGAGGTCGACGGTGGGCGGCACGAGGAGGTCCACGGCCTCGCGCAGCGACATGCCGCGCTCGGCCATCAGCAGCGGATAGGCCAGGCAGTCGGCGAAGCGCAGCGTCAGCCGGCCGGCGAGGGGGTGGTCGGGCGACATGACGGCGCCGATCGCGTGTTCGAACGACAGGACGCGGAACAGCCTCGGATGGGACGGCAGGTTGAAGGCGAGCCCGAGGTCGGCCTCGCCGGCCAGCAGGGCCGCCACGATGCCCTCGCGCGTCAGCACCCGCACGGTGAGCTTGGCGCGCGGATGCGTGGCGCGGAACGCCCCCAGCACCTCGCCCAGCTTCGTGGCCGCGAGGCCGCCCATGGTGGCGATCACCACCTCGCCCCGCTGCAGGCCCTTCAGCGCCGCCATGCGGCCCAGCGTGCGCCCGTGCTCGCGCAGCGTGTCGCGGACGTGGGCGATCAGGATCTCGCCCGTGGCGGTGAGGCGCAGCCCGCCGGGCATGCGCTCGAAGAGCGGCGTTTCCAGCTCGGCTTCCAGCGACAGGATCTGGCGGTTGATCGCCGAGGCCGCGACGTTGAGCCGGTCCGCGGCCTTGCGGATCGAGCCGCTGCGGGCGACCTCGTCGAGGTAGCGGAGCATGCGCCCGTGCAGCATGGCTGGTCCATCCTCAGGCGTCGATGCCAGGCGCGTGTCGCTTCCGCGGGCATGTGACCAGGGAACCGGCAGCGCTCGCTTTTTGCGGACACCATGCGCGTCAAACGATGCTCGCATGCAACGCCCCCGCGTGGAAGTCTGGCCGGCATCCGCACCAGCGCCGCCGCGAGGGCCCATGTCGACCAGCGATCTCTTCAGCGCGCGCCTCGTCCGGTCGCTCCGGCTGGCGGCCCTGATCGCCCCCATCCTCGCCGCGATGCCGGCCGAGGCGGCGGAGAAGTTCTCCTATCTCACGAGCTGGTTCGCCCAGGCCGAGCACGGCGGCTATTACGAGGCCAAGGCCGAGGGCCTCTACGACAAGGCCGGGCTCGACGTCGACGTCCGCATGGGCGGCCCGCAGGTCAACGCCATGCAGCTCCTGCTGGCGGGCGAGGTCGACGCCATCTTGGGCTACGACTTTCAAGTGCTGAGCGCCGTCGAGAAGGGCCTGCCGGCCGTCACGGTCGCCACCACCTTCCAGGACGACATCCAGGGCGTGATGACCCACGAGGACGTTAAAAGCCTGTCGGGGCTCAAGGACAGGACGGTCCTCATCGCGTCCTCGAGCCACACGTCCTTCTGGCCCTGGCTGAAAGCCAAATACGGCCTCTCGGACGACCAGACCAAGGCCTACACGTTCAACCTCCAGCCCTTCTTCAGCGACCCGAACGCCGCCCAGCAGGCCTATCCGTCCTCCGAGCCGTTCCAGGCGCAGCAGAAGGGCGTGCCGGTCAACTTCCTCCTCTTCGCCAAGGACGGCTACCCGCCCTACGGCTCGACGGTCGTGACCACGCGCCACGTCCTGGAGACCAGGCCGGAGGTGGTGCGGGCCTTCATCAAGGCCTCCATGCAGGGCTGGCGCGACTACATGGCGAACCCCGAGCCCGGCAACGCCCTCATCAAGGCCGCGAACCCGAAGATGGGCGACGACCAGATCGCCTTCGGCATCGCCAAGATGCGCGAGCTCCACGTGCTCGACGGCGAGAACAACGTGCCGATCGGCTCCATGACCGAGGCGCGCTGGAAGGCGACCGCCGACTACATGGTGGGGGCCGGGCTGCTGAAGCCCGACACCGACTGGCACAAGGCCTTCACGACCGAGTTCGTGGGCGACCTCGACGCGAAGCTGAACTGAGCGGGCCGCGCCCCATGCAGCCCGCCGGCGCCACGATCAGGTCCGACGCCGCCGACGAGTCCCGCGTCCCGGCCGTCGACATCCTGTCGGCCGACAAGGTCTTCGCCGACGGCACGCGCGCCCTGGCACCCCTGAGCCTGAGGGTCGCGCAGGGCGAGTTCCTGTCGCTGATCGGCCCCTCCGGCTGCGGCAAGAGCACGCTGCTGTCGCTGATCGCCAACCTCACGGCGCCGACCGACGGCCGCATCCTGTGGTGGCGCGGCGGCTTCGACCAGGTGGGGCGGGAGGGGCGCCGCCTGTCCTTCGTGTTCCAGGACGCGACGCTGATGCCCTGGGCGCGGGTGGAGGCCAACGTGCGCCTGCTGCTCGACCTCGCCGGCGTGGCCAGGGCCGCGGCCGCGCCGCGGGTCGCCGAGGCGCTGGCGCTGGTGGGGCTGGCGGGCCACGCCCGGCACTATCCGCGGCAACTCTCGGGCGGCATGCGGATGCGCGCCTCGATCGCGCGCGCGCTCGTGACCGAGCCCGGCCTGCTGCTGATGGACGAGCCCTTCGGGGCGCTGGACGAGTTCACCCGCAACCGGCTCGACGCCGACCTCGCGGCGCTGTGGTGGCGGCGGCGCTTCACCGCCGTCTTCGTCACCCATTCGATCTACGAGGCCGTGTTCCTGTCGACCCGCATCGTCGTCATGGCGGCCAACCCGGGCCGGATCTTCCGCGAGATCGTCATCCCCGAGCCGCACCCGCGCGGCGACGGCTTCCGCACGAGCCAGACCTTCGCCGACCATTGCCGCACCCTGTCGGTGGCGCTGATGGAAGCCTCGCTGGCCAGCGGCCCGGGGATGTCGGCGTGACGCCCCTGATGCGCTCCGAGCGCTTCCGCGCCTTCGCGCCGCCGGCCCTGACCGGCGTCGCCCTGCTCGGGGCCTGGGAAGGGGCGTGCCGCGCCTTTGCCATCCCCGAGTTCCTGTTCCCGGCGCCGAGCGCGATCCTGCGCGTGTTCGCGTCCGACGCGCCGACGCTGTTCCGGGCGCTGGGCTCGACCCTGGAGGTGACGCTGCTGGCCTTCCTCTGCGCCGTGGTGATCGGCACGCTGATCGCCTTCGTGTTCGTGCAGAGCCGGGCCGTCGAGCGCAGCCTGTTCCCCTACGCGGTGATGCTGCAGGTGACGCCGGTCGTGGCCGTGGCGCCGCTCATCATCATCCTGGTCAAGAACACCAAGGCGGCGCTGGTCGTCTGCGCCACGCTGGTGGCGCTGTTCCCCATCATCTCCAACACCACGCTGGGGCTGCGCACCGTCGACCCCGGCCTGCGCGACCTTTTCGCGCTGAACAGGGCCAGCCCGCTGAAGACGCTGCTGCGCCTGCGCATCCCGAGCGCGCTGCCGCTGTTCTTCGCGGGCCTGCGCATATCGAGCGGCCTGGCGCTCATCGGCGCCGTCGTGGCGGAGTTCGTGGCCGGCACGGGCGGGCGCAGCGCTGGCCTCGCCTACGAGATCCTCCAGTCCGGCTTCCAGCTCGACATCCCCCGCATGTTCGCGGCCCTGTTCCTCATCACGGCGGCCGGGGTGGCGCTGTTCCTCGCCATGGCGGCGCTGACCACCCTGGCGCTCGGCTCCTGGCACGACAGCGAGCGCAGGCTCGAACGCTGAGGGTTCCCGCGGAGACGGGTGCGCCCGATACGCGCCTCCGCGGGAGCCCTGACCGGATCGGAGATCCCATGCTGACCACGCGACAACCCATCCTGCGCCGGTTCTGGTACGCCACCGAGCGCCTGGAGAACTTGGAGGACGGCCCGAAGCCCTTCACGCTGCTCGGCGAGAAGCTGGTCCTCTTCCTCGACGGCGAGGGCGAGCCCGCGGCCCTGATGGACCGCTGCTGCCACCGCACCGCCAGGCTGTCCAAGGGCTGGTGCCACGGCGGGCTGATCACCTGCGGCTATCACGGCTGGACCTACGACCGCACGGGCCGGCTGATCGACATCCCGCAGTTCTCGCCCGAGCAGGTGGTGCCGCGCCTGGGCGTGCGCGCCTACCATTGCGCGGCGCGCTACGGCTACGCCTGGGTGTGCCTCGACGAGCCGCTGGCGCCCATCCCGGACATCCCCGAGGAGGCCGACCCCGCCTACCGCCGCATCCTCCAGTTCCACCAGGACTGGCAAACCTCGGCCTTCCGGCTGATGGAGAACTCCTTCGACAACGCCCACTTCGCCTTCGTGCACCGGGGGACGTTCGGCCTGTCGGACCAGCCGGTGCCGGAGAAGTACGAGCTCGTCGAGACCGACTTCGGCTTCACGGCGGAGACGATCGTCACCATCGCCAACCCGCCCATGGCGCACCGCATCTCCGGCAGCGACGCGCCCACGACGCGGCGGCACATGCGTAACGCTTGGTACATGCCCTTCTGCCGGCGCCTCGACATCGAATATCCGGGCGGCCTGCGCCATATCATCTTCAATTCGGCGACGCCGATCGACGACGGCCGCATGAAGCTCGTCCAGATCCTGTACCGCAACGACGCCGAAGCTGACTGTTCCACCGCCGAGCTGATCGCCTGGGACGCCGTGATCACCGAGGAGGACCGGGACATCCTGGAATCCACCGACCCCGACGCCACGATGGACATGGGCCGCAAGGTCGAGTCCCACATGCCCTCCGACCGGCCCGGCATGATCATGCGCCGGCGCATCCTCAAGCTGCTGCGCAAGCACGGCGAGGAGGAAGTGTCGGAGGCCGCGCCGGCC
Source organism: uncultured Lichenihabitans sp. (assembly GCA_964243135.1). GTDB lineage: Bacteria > Pseudomonadota > Alphaproteobacteria > Rhizobiales > Beijerinckiaceae > Lichenihabitans. The sequence goes on along the minus strand of CAXTFP010000041.1, from coordinate 3,165 downwards.
GTCTCCGTCCCCACGCTCACCCCGCACGAGGCCCTGGCCTGATGGTCGATGTCCCCCAGCCGCACCCGAACCTCGGCCGCCTCCTCGACGCCCTCGGCGACGTGCCGGTCACGACCGAGCCCTCGACCGTGCGCAAGCGCTCGCGCGACTTCTTCTGGTACAGCCCCATCCTCAACACCCAGCTCCACGGCAAGAGCGCCGACGTCCTCGTCTCGCCGCGCGACGAGGCGGACGTGATGCGGGTCGCGGGGGCCTGCGCGCGGTTCGGCGTGCCGATCACGCCGCGCGGCGCCGCCACCGGCAACTACGGGCAGGCCGTGCCGCTGCACGGCGGCGTGCTGCTCGACATGTCGGGGCTGGCGACCGTGGAATGGGTGCGGGGCGGGGTGGTGCGCTGCGGCCCCGGCCTCGTCATGTCGGACCTCGACCGGTTCCTCGAACCGCACGGGTTGGAGCAGCGCATGCACCCCTCCACCAAGCGCAAGGCCACGGTGGGGGGCTTCGTGGCGGGGGGATCGGGCGGCGTGGGCTCGATCACCTACGGGGGCCTGCGCGAGCCCGGCAACATCCTGGCGGCGCGCATCGTCACGATGGAGCGCGAGCCGCGCGCGATCGAGCTCAGGGGCGACGCCGCCCAGAAGGTCAACCGCGCCTACGGCACCACCGGCCTCATCACGGCGCTGGAGATGCCGCTGGCGCCGGCCTGGCCCTGGGTCGAGATGATCGTGGCCTTCGACAGCTTCGCCGAAGCCATGGCGGCGGGCTACGAGGCGGCGCTGGCCGACGGCATCACCAAGAAGCTGCTGACCCCCGTCGCCTGGCCGCTGCCGTCCTTCTTCGCCGAGGTGCGGCCCTTCTGCCCCGAGGGGCGGGCCGTGCTGATCGCGACGGTGGCCGAGCAGTCGGTCGAAAGCTTCAAGGCGCTGCTGGGGGCGAAGGGCGAGGTCACGCTGGAGCGCCCGATGTCGGATGCGCCGGGGCAAACGCCGCTCTACGAATACACCTGGAACCACACGACGCTGCACATGCTCAAGGCCGACCGCGGCGTCACCTACCTCCAGTGCCTGTTCCCCCACGACCGGGTGCTGGAGTCGGTGGCCGAGATGTGCGCGATGTTTCCCGACGAGCTCCTCGGCCACTGCGAGTTCATCCGCTTCGGCGGCCGCATCACGGCGAGCGCCCTGCCGGTGATCCGCTTCACCACGCCCGAGCGCCTGGACGAGATCATGGCGCTCCACGAGGCGCACGGCGTGATGATCGCCAACCCGCACGTCATGACGCTGGAGGACGGGAGCCGCCACAAGCGGGCGGACGTCGACCAGATCGGCTTCAAGCGCGAGGTCGACCCCCTGGGCCTGCTCAACCCCGGCAAGATGCGCAGCTACGTGCCGGCCGCGGCGCCCTGACGCCCGTGCGCGTCCTCTACGTCTACTGCCACCCGCTGCCCGAAAGCTTCCACGCGGCGCTCCGGGCCGAGGCGCTGGCGGGGCTGTCCGAGGCCGGCCACGAGGTCGACCTCCTCGACCTCTACGCCGAGGGGTTCGACCCCGTGCTGACGGAGGACGGACGGCGCCACTACCACGACACGTCCCGCAACCGCCGCGGCCTCGAAGCCTACGCGGCGCGCCTCGACGCGGCCGAGGCGCTGGTGTTCCAGTTCTCCACCTGGACCTTCGGCCCGCCCGCGATGCTGAAGGGCTTCTTCGACCGCCTGCTGATGCCGGGCCTAGGCTTCGACATCTCCGACCCTTCGCGCGTCCGCCCGATGCTGACGCGGGTGAAGCGCATCGCCGGCATCGTCACATACGGCCGCCCGCGTCCCATGGTCTGGTGGATGGGGGATCCGCCGAGGAAGCTCGTGACCCGCTACATCCGCTGGCTGACGGGCGGCGCCAGGGCCGAGTTCCACGCCCTCTACCACATGAACGTCGCCTCCGAGGCCCAGCGGGGGGCCTTCAAGGGGCGGATCCGCCGCGCGATGGCGCGGTTCTAGGGCGCCCCGCGCCGCACCCCACGAGGGCGAAAGTCGCCGCCTTGACTAACGTCGCCCGGGCGCGATGTGCAGCCCATGCCGCCCCAGGGCGGCGATCTCTGCCACAGGAGGCCAATCCGATGAGCGACGCGAACGGGGCGATGGACGCTTACCTGACCGGGCTGCGCAACCAGCACGCCGTCGAGACCCAGGCGATCGGGACGATCCAGAACGAGCTGCCGCGCATGAAGCCCTATCCGGAGCTCTACGCGAAGATGCAGATGGACCACGAGCGATCGACGACCCAGGCCGGTCGGCTCGACGACCTGCTCGCCCGGCACGGGACCAGCAAGTCGCTCGCGAAGGAGGCCGTCACCGGCGCGGTCGCCACCGTGGCCGGCTTCGCCCACGCCGCCGCGGACGACGAGGTGTTGAAGAACGTGCTCGCGGCCGTCGGCTTCAAGGCCTACGAGATCGGCTCCTACAAGGTCCTGCTCACCCTCGCCGACGCGGCCGGCTGCCCGGGCGACAAGGCGGTGCTGGAGCAGTCGATGAAGGAGGAGCAGGAGATGGGCGACTGGCTCGGCAGCCACCTCCCCGCCTTCGTGCACGCCTACCTCGGACAGCGCTCGGCGTGAGGCGCGGCGGCCCAGGCGCTTTCCCGATGGAGGGAGCGCGCCAAGGCCGCCTGAAGTCGAGTTTGCAAGGGTCGCCTGCCCAGGCAGGCGAGGGTTTCGACCTCCCCATCGAAGCTGATGCCGGCCGCGCGCCGGAGAGGATCGCGGGGCTGGACGACGGCGACGCGCGAAACCTTCTCCAGCGCGATGTGAACCGACAAGCCATGCCAGTGCTCGTCCGCTTCCGACCTCGTCCGGCGTCGTGACGCCCGGTCCGCCAGCCGATACCATCCCTGCCATGGAGGACCGCCGCAGCCGCGTCGCGCTCGACGCGCTGAGCTTCTTCATCGCCGATGCGCAGACGGGCTTCGGCCCCTTCATCGCCGTCTACCTCGCGACCTCCGGCTGGAGCGAGGGGGAGATCGGGCGGGCGCTGAGCGTGGGGGCGCTCGCGGCCATCCTGAGCCAGTTGCCGGGCGGCGCCCTGGTGGATCGGCTCGCCGACAAGCGCCGCGCGGCGGCGGCCGCCTCCCTGGCCGTGGGCGCGGCGGCGCTGCTCTTCGCGCTGTCGAGCTC
>CAXTFP010000040.1:10986-11410 GCA_964243135.1 uncultured Lichenihabitans sp. | reverse complement strand
CGCCGCGAAGCGCACGGCCCTGCCGGTGCTGCCCGGGGACGGCGTCACGCTGTGCTCGGTCGGCGTATCGACGATGTCGACCCCGTCCCAGGCGGGGCGAAAGCTCGCCCGGTGGGCATCCGCCCCCGGCGGCCACGCCATGCAGGAGGCGTAGCGCCGGGTGCACAGGATCTGGCTGGCGAAGGACGGCGTCTTCGCCTCGTATTCGGCGCGGGCGTTGGCAAAGGCGCTGCGGCAGACGGCCGGCGCGATCGTGTGGGCCGCCACGCAGTCGGGCTCGGAATCGTAGGAGGCGAAGCGAGCCGGGCCAGCCGCCCAGGCAGGGTCGCTCGCCAAGGCGACGACCAGCGCGGCCAGCGATGCCGTCACCAGCTTTACCCCCGCTTCTCCCACCGGCCATCCTCGCTCTGCTGCCAATAGGCTA
>CAXTFP010000040.1:0-10976 GCA_964243135.1 uncultured Lichenihabitans sp. | reverse complement strand
GCCTTTTTCAAGTCGGCCCACTGCCGGCGCGCGGCCGCCCGGTCGTCGGCGTCATTGCCGTCGAACATCAGCACCACACGCTCGTAGGCGCCGCCGTCGAGCGCGGCCGCAACCTCGGCGCCGTCCACCATGAAGCGGATCACCGCGCCGTTGGGGTTCTCCGTGCCGGCCGTCAGCACGATGGGCTGGAGCGCGGGGTCGCCGTCCCGCATCGTGCCGTGGGCGAGGAAGCTCGCCTCGTCGTAGGTCCACAGCGCGGCGTCGAGCGCCTCGACCCGCTCGGGGCTCGTCGCCTGGACCACGGCCCGCCAGCCCCGCTTGACCGACTTCTCTAGCAGGGCCGGCAGCGCGCGGTCGAGCGGCCAGCGGTCGAGGTGGTAGAACCAGACCTCGGCCAAGCCCGCCCTCAGCTCTCGTAGTGGTCGGCGACGAGCCGGTCGAGCAGGCGCACGCCCCAGCCCGAACCCCAGCTCTGGTTGATGTCGTCGGCCGGCGCGCCGAGGCCGGTGCCGGCGATGTCGAGGTGGGCCCACGGCGTGTCGTTGGTGAAGCGCTGCAGGAACTGCGCGGCCGTGATCGAGCCGCCGAGGCGCCCGCCGGTGTTCTTCATGTCGGCGAACTTCGAGTCGATCAGCTTGTCGTAGGCCGGCGTCAGCGGCAGGCGCCACACCTTCTCGCCCGTCTCGGCCCCGGCCCGGTGCAGCCGCTCGGCCAGTTCGTCGCTGTTCGAGAACAGCCCGGCATGCTCGCCCGCCAGCGCCACCAGGATGGCGCCCGTCAAGGTCGCGAGGTCGACCATGAAGCGCGGCTTGAAGCGGTCCTGCACGTACCAGAGCAGGTCGGCCAGAACGAGGCGCCCCTCGGCGTCGGTGTTGATGATCTCGATCGTCTGGCCCGACATGGACGTGACGATGTCGCCGGGGCGCTGCGCCTTGCCGTCGGGCATGTTCTCCACGAGGCCGATGACGCCCACGGCGTCGACCTTGGCCTTGCGGGACGCGAGCGCGTGCATGAGGCCGACCACGCAGGCGGCGCCCGCCATGTCGCCCTTCATGTCCTCCATGCCGGACGCGCCCTTGATGGACAGCCCGCCGCTGTCGAAGGTGACGCCCTTGCCGACGAAGGCCACGGGCGCCCCGCCTTCGGCGCCGCTCCAGCGCATCACGGCCACGCGGGACTCGTGCGCCGAGCCCTGCCCGACCCCGAGCAGGGCCCGCATTCTGAGCTGCTCCAGCGCGGCGACGTCGAGGATCTCCACCTCGACGCCGAGCTTCGTGAGCTCGGCGGCGCGGCGGGCGAACTCGACCGGGTAAAGCACGTTGGACGGCTCGTTGACGAGGTCGCGGGCGAGTTCCACGCCGTCCGCGGTGCCGGCCGCCGCCGCGGCGAGGCCGCGCACGGCAGCGACATCCGCCACGGCCAGCGTCACCTCGACGGGCTCGCGCTTGTCGTCGTCGTCCTTCTTGCGGGTCTTGTAGCGGTCGAAGCGGTAGGCGCGGAGCTGGAGCCCCTGCGCGAAGTCCGCGGCGGACTGCGGGCTCGCGTCGCGGCCCGGAGGGTCGAACAGCACGGTCGCCTTCGATCCCGCGCGCAGCTTGCCCATGACGAAGCCGCCGAGCGACAGGATGTCGTGGGCGGTCGGCGGGCTTTTCGCCTCCGTGCCCACGACCAGGAGGCGGCCGAACGGCAGGCCGGCCGGCGCCAGGATGTCGAGGGCCGACTTCGCCTTGCCCTTGAAGTTCGCCGCCGCCGCGGCCGCGGCGATCAGCCCCGACGCCGGCCCCAGCGCCTCGGCCGAGGCGGATGCCGGCTTCAGGTCGCCGCCGACCAGGACCACGAGGGTCCCCTCGCCGCGGGCGCCCTCGCCGACGCGTGTGCCGTGGAGCGGCGAGAAGGCGATCTGGACGAAGTCGGACATTCTGCACCCATCGGGACGGCGTGGGACCGGCACCGGGCCGCGGACGCCCGTGCCGCCGGACGGGGGCGTCGAGCCCGCGGCGGTTCGATCCCGATACATATCGGTTTGCCCCGGCGGGCCAAGGGGCCGCCGGCCGGGGCTCCGCTTTTTCGCCCCAAAAACACCGTGCCGGCCGGGCAGGAGTGATCCGTCGGCAACGGAGCGCACCCGAGTGGCGGCTCCGCCTCCCCGGGGCGGCGGGGCGGCTTGCGCGGCCGTCGCGGCCCTTCTAACCCTGGAGGGTCTGGCGGGGTGGGATCGTCCCACGGCGGATCGGTGGGGGATCCCCGGCCATCTTGGAAGCAGCATGTCGCTCGTCGAGGCCTATATCTTCCGGATCCTGCGCTCCTCCTTCCTGGTCGCCCTGGGGGTGCTGACGGCGGTGATTTGGGTCACGCAGGCGCTCAAGGAGTTCGACCTCCTCACCACCAAGGGCCAGTCGCTCCTCGTTTTCCTGGGCGTCACGGCGCTCGGCATACCGGCCCTGGTGATGGTGATCGCGCCCATCGCGCTCTTCATCGCGGTGCTCTACGCCCTGAACAAGCTCAACGGCGACAGCGAGCTGATCGTCATGAGCGCCGCCGGCGTGACGCCGCTGCGGCTGCTGCGGCCTTTCGCCCTCATCACGGTGCTGGTCACCGTCATGGTGGCCGGCATGTCGCTCTACGCCATGCCCTGGAGCTTCCGCGAGCTGCGCGACGTCGTGATGAAGGTCCGTGCCGACTTCCTCACCCACGTGGTGCGGCCCGGCACTTTCACGACGCTCGACCAGGGCTTCATCTTCCACTACCGCGAGCGCGGGGCGGACGGCTCCCTCAAGGGCATCCTCATGGAGGACCGCCGCGACCCGAGCCACATCGCCTCCTACGTGGCCGAAAGCGGCCAAGTGTGGCAGTCCGAGGACAACAACTTTCTGATGCTCGGCGAGGGCAGCTTCCAGCGCCACCAGCCCGACAGCCGCGACGCCGCCATCGTGGTGTTCAAGCGCTACGGGGTGGACCTCGCCCAGTTCGCGCCGGAGGGCGACGGCGCCCCGCTGCGACCGCGCGAGCGCACGACGCGCGAGCTGCTCCATCCCGACCTGAACGACCCCAGCGTGAAGTTCCAGGAGGGACGCTACCGCTCCGAGCTGCACGACCGCTTCTCGGGGCCGCTCTACGCCCTGAGTTTCGGCATGATCGCCTTCGCGGCCCTGTCCCAGCCCCGCACCACGCGCTCGGGCAACTGGATCGCCATGGCCGGGGCCGTGGCGGCCGTGGCGCTCGTGCGCGGCGCGGGCTTCGCGGCCTCGGGCTTCGTGGCGCGGTCGGCCGCCTGGGTGCCGGCCGACTACGCCATGCCGCTGCTCGGGCTCGTCGGCGCCCTCTTATTCACCTTCGGGCCGCGGCTGGCCCTGCCGCGCCTGAGGCCCATCGCCGTGCCCGTGCCGCGGGCCGCGTGAGGGCGCCGTGGTCGGACGCACCTTCACGGCCTACCTGTCGCGCAACTTCGCCAAATCCATCCTGATGGTCTTCGGCCTGCTCTTCGCCATCATCTATCTCAGCGACTTCGTCGAGCTGCTGCGCCGCTCGGGCGACGCCAAGGGCGCCACCACGGCGGGCGTGGCCTTCCTGTCGCTGCTGCGCGTGCCCACCATCACGGAGCAGATCTTCCCCTTCTCGGTGCTGTTCGGCGCCATGTTCGCCTTCCTCAATCTCACCCGGAAGCTGGAGCTGGTCGTGGCGCGCGCCGCCGGCCTGTCGGTGTGGCAGTTTATCCTGCCGCCGCTCGGCGTGGCGCTCCTCCTCGGAGCCCTCACCACGGCGGTCTACAACCCCGTGGCGGCCGTCTCGAAGCAGCGCGCCGCCCGGCTCGAGACCCGCATGTTCGGCAAGACCGGCAGCGAGCAGGTCGATACGGCCTTCTGGATCCAGCAGGACGGGATCGACGGCCAGACCATCCTGCGGGCCGACCGTGCCAGCGACGGCGGCTCGGTGCTCAGCGGCATCACGGCCTTCGTGTACGAGCGCGACGGCAGCTTCATGGAGCGCGTCGAGGCCGGCCACGGCGAGCTGCACGACGGCTACTGGGCGCTCGACGACGCCAAGGTCCTGGCGCCCGGCGAGCCGCCGCGCGACGTGAAGACCGAGATCATCGCCACCAACATCACACCCGAGCAGGTGCAGCAGAAGTTCGTGGCGCCCGACACCGTGCCGTTCTGGAGCCTGCGCGACATCCGCGACAGCACCGAGAAGGCCGGCCTCAACGCCGTCGGCTACGAGCTGCAGTACCAGAAGCTTCTGGCGCGCCCGTTGCTGTTCATGGCCATGATTCTCGTGGCGGCGGCGTTTTCCTTAAGATTCTTCCGGTTTGGTGGGATCGCCCGGATGGTGGCGGGTGGAGTGGCGGCGGGCTTCGTGCTCTACGTCGCGACCAAACTCGTCGGCGATCTCGGCGGCGCGAGCCTCCTGAGCGCCCCCGTGGCGGCGTGGTCCCCCGCCGTGGTGGGGAGCATGCTGGGCTCGCTCGCGTTGTTGTACCAGGAGGATGGCTGATGGGGCGGCGTTTTGGCCCCGACGCGTTGAACGATGATCCGGCCCGGCGCGGGAGTTCCCCCGCGCGTCGCCGCGGAGCGGAGATGTCCCGAGCCGCCGGGCCCGGGCGGCCGGGCCGGCCGATGCGCCACTTCGGGCCGAGCCTCAGGATCGGGCCGCTGGCGCGGGCCTGCGCCTGCGTGGCCCTCGCCCTCAGCTTCACGGGTGGAGCGTCGTCGCCCCTGCGCGCGCAATCCGCGCCGGCGGCGGCCCCTGCCGCCCAGCCCGAGGCCAAGAAGGACCGGCTCCTCGTCGAGGCCAAGCAGCTCGTCTACAACCGTGACACCAACGTCGTGTCGGCGGACGGCACCGTGCAGCTCTACTACCAGGGCCGCGTGCTGGAGGCCGACAAGGTCATCTACGACCGCAACGCCAACCGCGTCTTCGCGTCCGGCCACGCCAAGATGACGGAGGCCGACGGCTCCGTGACCTACAGCGACAAGTTCGAGCTGACCGACGACTTCAAGACGGGCTTCGTCGACAGCCTCAGCACGGTCACGACCGACAAGACCTTCTTCACCTCGCCGCGCGCGGAGCGCACCGAGGGCGAGACCACCACGTTCGAGAAGGGCACCTACACGGCCTGCGCGCCCTGCGCAGCCCATCCCGAGCGGCCGCCGCTCTGGCAGGTCAAGGCGATGAAGATCGTCCACAAGACCGACGAGCAGATGGTCTACTTCGAGGACGCCACCCTCGAACTCTACGGCGTGCCGATCGCCTATATCCCGTATTTCTCGACGCCGGACCCCACCGTCACCCGCAAGACCGGCTTCCTGACGCCCCACTACGTCACAGAGTCGCGCCTCGGCGTCGGCGCCGCGCAGCCCTATTTCTGGAACATCGCACCCAACTACGACCTGACGCTGACGCCCACGGTGCTGTCGAAGCAGGGCTTCTTCGGCGAGGTCGAGTGGCGCCACCGCCTGGACACGGGGTCCTATTCCGTGCTGGCCACGGGCATCGACCAGCTCGACCCGACGGCCTACGCGAAGCAGCCCTACGGCACGGGCGACCGCGACTTCCGCGGCTCGATCGAGTCCACCGGCAAGTTCTTCATCAACCAGAACTGGAGCTACGGCTGGGACGTCGCGCTCTTCAGTGACAAGTATTTCGTGCAGGACTACAACATCCGCTCATCGAGCCTCGGCACGGATTACATCCGCGAGTCGATTTCGACCGCCTATCTGACCGGGCAGGGCGACCGGAGCTACTTCAACCTCGAAGGCTACCGGATCGTCGGCCTGTCGAGCTTCGACTTCAACAAGCAGCAGCCCTTGGTGCTGCCGACCGTCGATTACAATCGCACCTTCGGGCTCTCGCCCGCGGCGACCGGCGGGGTCGGGGGCGAGGTCAACGTCGACTTCAACCTGACGAGTCTGAGCCGCACGGCCGCGGCCTACCAGTCCACGGGCACGCGCCTGCTCGACTCGGCCTTTTCACTCTATGACGTGTGCCCGGCGTCGAGCGCGCCCAACGTGCTGCTGCCGAACTTCAAGCCGCCGTCCTGCTTCCTGCGCGGCATCGCGGGCGACTATTCGCGCGCCTCGGCCCAGGCGACATGGCAGCGCAAGTTCATCGATCCGCTCGGCGAGGTGTGGAAGCCCTTCGCCTTCGTGCGGGCCGACGGCTCGTGGCTCAACCTGAACGAGTCGGACTCCTTCACGAGCGGCTCCGGCCAGTCGACCATCGCCAACGCCGACCAAGCCAACTTCTTCGGCACCCACAACGAGGACGTGAGCGGCCGCCTGGTGCCCGGTGTCGGCCTGGAATACCGCTACCCGTTCCTGGCCTCGACGAGCTGGTCGAAGCAGGTGTTCGAGCCCATCGCCCAGGTCATCGCCCGGCCCAACGTCGCCCACGCCGGCACCACGCCGAACGAGGACGCGCAGAGCCTCGTCTTCGACGACACGACCCTGTTCGAGTGGAACAAATATTCGGGCTACGACCGCATCGAGGGCGGCGTGCGGGCCAATGCCGGCGCGCAATACACGATGACCTTTCCGACGGGCGGCTACGTCAACGCCCTGTTCGGCCAATCCTACGCGCTGGCGGGGCAGAACAGCTACGCGGTGCCGGACGTCTCCAACACCGGCCTCGACTCGGGGCTGCAGACCGACCGTTCGGACTACGTCAGCCGCCTGCTGGTGGCGCCGTCGCCCAACTTCTCGGTCATCGCCAAGGGCCGCTTCGACACCGACACCTTCGACCCCAAGGCGATCGACCTGATCGGCAATGCCAAGTTCTTCGGCACCACCACGACCGCGCAATATGCCAATTACGCCCCCCAGCCCAGCGTCGGCTACGTGAACCGGCGCGAGGGCATCCTGCTCAGCGAGCGACTCGATTTCCTCGACCATTATTACGTCAACGGCAGCGCCACGCTCGAGCTGAACCCCTACGAATACGACCTCACCACCCGGCAATACGACCTCAAGGTCGGCCACCCTCAATTCGCCGTGCTCGGGGCGGGTCTCGGCTACCAGGACGACTGCACGACCGTCAGCCTGAACTATTCGCGCAGCTACACGGACTCCATCGGCACCCAGAGCGTCAACCAGACCGTGCTGTTCAGCCTCAACCTGCGCACCCTGGCGGATATCAAGCTCAACGAGAGCCTCGGGGATACATCGACCGTTCAGGACGGCGTGTTCAAATAATCGCCACGCTCGTGGGGTCTGTCCGCGATCGTCCCAAACCCCCGAGCCCATCGATCGTCGGACCCGCCATCGTGAACCATCCTCGCTTCTCCCTCGCGGCGCGCGCCGCCGCCGTCCTCCTGGCGAGTGCCGGCGCCCTGCCGGCACTGGGATCCGCGCCGGCGGCCGCGCAGGCCGTGGTGACGGCCGTCAACGGCAACCCGATCACCACCTTCGACGTCGCCGAATACGGCAAGATCCTGCGGCTGGAGCGCAAGCCCGCCTCGCAGGCCGACGCGCTCGAAGCCGTGATCGCCGATCGGCTGCGCTACGACGAGGCGCGCCACTGGGGCATCGAATCCGCCGATTCCGACATGACAGCGGTGCTCCAGCGCGAGGCGGCCTCGGTCAAGATGGACGTGCAGGGCTTCACCCAGGCCGCGGCCAAGTCCAAGGTCGACCTCGACACCATCCGCGGCCACCTGCGCGCCGTCGCGGCCTGGGATACCCTGGTGCGGGCCCGCAACAAGGGCGTGGGCGCCACGGAGGAGGAGATCGCCGCCGCCATCGCCAAGGGCGGCACCGATAAGGTCACGAACTATCGCCTCCAGCAGGTCATCTTCGTGCTGCCCGTCAATCCGACGCCGGCCGTGATCGAGAGCCGACTCGGCGAGGCCAAGGCGCTGCGCAACCGCTTCGACAGTTGCGACACCGGCCTCCAGCTCGCGCGCTCGCTCCCCAACGTCGCCGTCAAGGAGAGCATGAGCCGGAGCTCGGACGCCCTCACGCCCAGCCTGCGCAAGGTGCTGGCGGAAACGCAACGCGGCATGCTCACCGCGCCGGACCGCAGCGCCAACGGCATCGAGATGGTGGCGGTCTGCGAGAAGAACGACGCCAGCGACTCCGATACCCTGCACGAGCAGGTGCAGAAGAACCTGATCGCCGACAAGCTCGTCTCGGTGTCGGCCCAGATGTACAAGGACCTGCGCAAGACGGCCGTGATCAGCAAGAATTGACTGGGGCCCCGCGCGCGCCCGGGAGTGGCCTGTCGGCCCTTTGGCCCGACGACGGGTTGCCGCCGCTTCGCGACGTCGTCGAGGCCTGCGGCATCGAGCCCAGCCGGGCCCTGGGCCAGAATTTCCTCTTCGACCTCAACCTCACGGGCCGTATCGCCCGTGCGGCCGGCCCGCTGGCGGGCGTGCCCGTGGTGGAGGTGGGGCCGGGGCCGGGCGGACTCACGCGCGCCCTGCTGGCCGAAGGCGCCGAGGTCGTGGCGGTGGAGCGCGACCGCCGCTGCCTGCCGGCTCTGGCGGCGATCGCAGAGCGCCATCCGGGCCGGCTGACGGTGATCGAGGGCGACGCCCTGGAGGTTCTCCCCGCGGGCCTGCCGCCCCGCCCGGACGGGCGGCCCTGGCGCATCGTCGCCAACCTTCCCTATAACGTCGCGACGCCGCTGCTCACCGGCTGGCTCGAAGCCGAGCCCTGGCCGCCCTGGTTCGACCGGCTGACGCTGATGTTCCAACGCGAGGTGGCCGAGCGCATCGTGGCGACGCCGCGGGAGCGGGCCGACTACGGCCGGCTCGGCGTGCTGTGCGGCTGGCGCACGGCGGCCCGCATCCTGTTCGACGTGGCGCCGTCCAACTTCGTGCCGCCCCCCAAGGTCGTGTCGAGCGTGGTGGAACTGGTGCCGCGGGCGGCGCCCCTGCCCTGCTCGGCCGTGGCCCTGTCGCGCGTCGCGGCCGCGGCCTTCGGGCAGCGGCGCAAGATGCTGCGGCAATCGCTGAAGGGGCTCTCCGCCCAAACGGGGCCGGTGGACGTGCCGGCCCTGCTGGAGCGGGCCGGGATCGACGGCACCGCGCGGGCCGAGACGCTGGAGATCGCCGACTTCGCGGCCCTCGCCCGCCTCGTCGACGGGGACGGCTGAACGCGGCTCCGCTGCCGCCGCGCGTGGCCCATATGCCACGGTGAAACGCCCCTTCAACCACGCCGGGCCGAACTGGGGCGCCGCCGGACGAGGGCCGGATCGGCGCCACAAAAAGGTCGAACTGGAAAGGCGTCTTGACTCCCGTCGTCGACCCGCCCGAGGGCGGGACCGGCGGCGGCGGGACCGGGCGACGTGCCCCGCCGAGGGACGATCCGAGGGCTTGGAACGATGCTGGTGAGGAACGACGACCGACGATCCCGCGCGCCCGCGCAGCCCGGCGTCCTAGCCGGCCTGATGCTGTCGAGCGCCCTCCTCCTGGCCTTCGGCGGCGCGGCTCTGGCCCAGGAGACCGAGGATCAGCCGGCGGCCGGCGGGCAGGCCGAGTGGGCGCAGCGCTACGATTCGGGCGCGCGCCAGCAGGTCCAGCGCGAAACCACCCCCACCCTGTCGCCCGGGACGGTGTCGGCCACCGAGGCGACGGTCCAGACCTATCAGAACATCGTCGCCCAGGGTGGCTGGGGCACGGTGCCGAGCGGCACCCTCCACGTCGGCTCCAAGGGCCAGGCCGTAGTGGCGCTGCGCCATCGCCTCGAAGTCACGAGCGACCTCGACCCGGCGGCCGGCATGTCGCCGGTGTTCGACGCTTACGTGGAGGCGGCCGTGAAGCGCTTTCAGGCGCGCCATGGTCTCGGCCAGACGGGCGTCGTGTCGAGCCAGACCGTGGCGGCCCTCAACATCCCAGCCGACCTGCGGCTGAAGCAGCTCGAAACCAACCTCATCCGCCTCCGGTCCTTCGCGGGCAACCTCGGCGAGCGCTTCGTCATGGCCAACATCCCGGCCGCCTCGGTCGAGACGGTCGAGAACGGCGTCGTGTTCAGCCACCACGCCGCCGGCGTGGGCAAGATCGACCGCCAGTCGCCCGTCATGCAGACCAAGGCGATCGACATCAACTTCAACCCCTACTGGACGGTGCCGGCCTCGATCATCCGCAAGGACCTGATCCCCAAGATGCAGGCCGACGCCAACTACCTCACCGACAACCACATTCGCATCTTCAACAAGGACAACCAGGAGATCCCGTCGAGCGCGATCAACTGGCACTCGATGGATGCGACCAACTACAAGTACCGTGAGGATCCGGGCATCAACAACTCGCTCGGCGTGGTGCGGATCAACATCAACAACCCTTACGGCGTCTACATGCACGACACGCCCACCAAGGGCGTGTTCGGCGATGACTTCCGCTTCGTGTCCTCGGGCTGCATCCGCGTGCAGAACGTGCGCGACTACGTGGCTTGGCTGCTCAAGGACAACCCGGGCTGGGACCGCGACAAGATTGACGCGGCCATCCGCTCGGGCGAGCGCATCGACGTGAAGCTCGCGAACCCCGTGCCGGTCTACTGGGTCTACGTCACGGCCTGGGCGACCCCGGACGGCGTGGTGCAGTTCCGCGACGACATCTACAACCGCGACGGCCTCGGCGCGCCGGGCACGCTGGCCTCGGCCGCGGACCCGGTCGAGGACGAGAACGCGGCCGTCGAGCCCGCCCTGCAACAGGACTGATCGGCCGGCCCGGCCTCCCCCGGGCAGCGTCGAATGGGCGCCCCGAGCCTCCCGGCTCGGGGCGCCCTTTTTCGTACCGAAACGTGACGAACGCCGGCCGACGCGCTATCAAGGCTCCAACTTCGGAGAGGGCGCCCGCGTCCAGCCCAAACCCGCTTCTCGCCGACGTCGCCTCCCGATCGAGATCCCCATGACCGTCGTCCCGACCTTTTCCGCCACCCGCGCGAACCCGGCCCTGTCGAACAGCTTCTTCGCTGCCGACCTCGCCTCGGCCGACCCCGAGATCGCCCGCGCGGTCGAACTCGAACTCGGCCGCCAGCGCG
>CAXTFP010000039.1:0-11582 GCA_964243135.1 uncultured Lichenihabitans sp. | reverse complement strand
GCACGGCGGGGCCGCGCCGTCCGGCGCCATGGCGTCGGCCAGCGCCAGGGCCTTGTCCAGGCGGGCGCTCGGTGGCAGGCTGTCGCGCAGCCGGTCCCGCTCGCGCTCCAGCGCCGATCGCACGGCCTCCGTCACGGTGCGGGCGCCGGAGGCGACCTGGACCTGCCGCGCCAGGGCCGCCACCTCGTCGTCGCGGATGTAGAGCGGCACGGGATATCCCTCGTCGAATATGCGAATATACCCGCTCGGATATCCGCTCCGGCCCCGCCCCGCAACGCCGTCAGCCCGTGGCGCCGTCCCCGTCGCGGTCGCCCAGGATGTCCTCGACGTAGACCTTCTTGACCAGCTCGACGCCCGCCGCCGTGACGGGCGTGGCCAGGATCAGGCCGAGCGGCCCGAACAGCGTGCCCAGCACCGTCTGCGACAGGATGGTCAGCACCGGCGCCAGCTCCACGGTCTGCTTCTGCACCAGCGGCGCGATGAGGTTGCCCTCCAGGGTCTGCACCACCAGGAACAGCACCGCCGTGTAGACCGCCGTCTGCGGCCCCTGCCCCAGCGCGATCAGCACGGCCGGCACGGCCCCCGCGAGGGCGCCCACGTAGGGCACGAAATTGAACAGGGCCGCGATCAGCGCCAGCGTGAAGGCGAGCTTCACCCCGAGGACGTAGAGGCCGATCCCCGTCAGGATGCCGACCGCACACATATCGACGAACTGGCCCACGAACCACCAGCGCAGCACGTGGCCGATGTCGCGCAGGGTTTCGGCGGCGCGGGGACGCCAGGGCTTCGGCATCAGCTTCGCCGTGCCCTCGACGTAGAGGGTGGGATCGACCGCGAAGAAGATGGCCGTGACCAGCATGACGAGCAGGCTGCCGAGCCCGCCCAGCGTCGAGGTGCCGAAGCCCGCCGCTAGGCCGGCGATGGTGTGGGTGCCCTCGTCGAAGTAACTCTTCGCGCGGCCCAGCACGGGCTGGAGCCATTCGGCGCTGCCGTAGCGCTCCCACAGCGTCGAGGCCTGGCCGCGGAGCTGGCCCCAGATGTCCTGGAGCTGCCCGGCGATGATCGGGCCGCGGACGAAGATCTCGAATCCCAGGAAGCCGAACACCGCCAGCACGATGGCCGCGAGCCACAGGCCAGGCGGCCCGCCCGCCTTCCCGGCCAGCCAATCGGCCCCGCCGCGCAACAGGCAGGCGATCAGCGCGGCCGCGAAGACCAGCAGCACGATGTCGGCCAGGGCCCAGCACACCGCCACCGCCACCGCGAGGCCGAAGGCCCAGGCCAGGATGCGGGCCGTGCGCTCGGCCGCCAGGGCGCGGCGGCGCTGCCATTCGAGGTCGGCCGAGGCGGGGGGTGGGACGGGGATGGTCATGTCCGGGAGGCCCATCACTCCAGCGCCGGGCGGCGCAGGATGCGGCTGCGCTCGAACACCACCACAGCCAGCACGCCCAGCAGCAGCGGGATGACGAGGTAGAGCAGGCGGAACACCAGCAGGGCCGCGAGCACGTCGGCGCGCGGCGTGTCCGGCAGGGCGTTGACGAAGACGAGCTCCAGCACGCCGAGCCCGCCGGGCGCGTGGCTCAGCAGCGCGGCCGAGAAGGACGCCAGGAACACGCCGAGCACGACGAAGAAGCCCGGGTTGTGGTCGGCCGGCAGCGCGCACCAGATGATGCCGGCCGCGCCCATCAGCTCCAGCGGCCCGGCCAGGAGCTGGCGCAGCGCCACCGGCAGGCGCGGGTAGACGATCTTCAGCTTGCCCACCACCAGCGGTCGGAAGCGGAGCGCAGCGCCGCCCACGTAGAGCGCCACGAGGAGCAGCATGCCGGCCCCGGCGAGCCGCGCCAGCGTGGGATCCACCTGGAACAGCCCGTGCATGATCTCGGGCTCGAACAAGAGCACGAAGCCGCCCAGCAGCACCGTGCCCATCGCGAAGGTGAAGGAGCAGAAGGCCACCAGCACGCCGACGTCGCCGATCGTCAGGCCCTTGGTGGAATAGGCCCGGTAGCGCACCATGGCGCCCGAGAACATCGACATGCCGATGTTGTGGCTGAGCGCGTAGGTGGTGAAGGACACGGCCGAGATGAAGCGCCAGGACAGGGTGAAGCCCAGGTGCAGCAGCGCGATGCGGTCGTACCAGGCGAGCGCCAGATAGGCCACGAGCGTCGACAGCACGGCCAGGACCCACCGGCCGGCCGGGATCGCCGCGAAGGCGCCCTCGACCTCGGCGAAGGACAGTCCCCGCAGCTCCCGGAACAGCAGCCACAGCGACAGGACGACGGCACCGATCCCGATCAGCGGCCAAAGATAGTTCAGGTGACGTTTCAAGACTGCCCCTCGGGCCCGGGCCGGCGCGCCGCCGGTCCGGGCGTTTTATCCGAAATCGCGGGGCGGAGCGCGGAAATCGAGACCGGTCGTGAACGAAAGCACCCGGCTCAGGCTCTCCGCGGGGGGCGAGCCCTCAGAACGGCTTCACCACGACCAGGATCACGATGCCGATCAGCAGCACGGTCGGCACCTCGTTCAGCACGCGGAAATAGGTCGGCGATTTGCAATTGGCGTCGCCCGCGAAGCGCCTGACGTTGGCCGCCAGGATGCCGTGCACGCCGGTCAGCAGGACGACGAGCAGGAGCTTGCCGTGGAGCCAATGCTCGCGGAAGGCCCCCTCCTCGTAGGCCAGCCAGGGCCCGGTGATCCACATGGCGAACAGGGCCGGGGTGACGATGCCGCGCAGCAGGCGGCGCTCCATCACCTTGAACGTGTCGGACTGCGGCGTGCCGGGGCCGACCGTCGCGTGATAGACCATGAGACGCGGCAGGTAGAGCATGCCGACCATCCAGGCGATGATCGACAGGATATGGGCGGACTTCAGCCACAAGATGTAGTCTTCCATCGTCGAACCTCGCTCGTCTGATGTGGTCGCGGCGCCGGCCCGGGGGTTCGAAAGCTCCCCCCGATCGCAGCAGGTCTGTCCGCCGGAGCCCTCAGGCCCGCAGCCGCGCCACGAGCCGCTCGACGTGCGGGATCGGCGTGTCGGGCGTGATGCCGTGGCCGAGGTTGAAGACGTGCGGGCGGGCGCGGAAGGCGTCGCGGATGTCGTCCACGGCCTCGTCGAGCGCCCGGCCGCCGGCGATCAGCGCCTTGGGGTCGAGGTTGCCCTGCACGGGCAGGCGCTCGGGCAGCACGGCGTGGGCCCAGCGCGGGTCGACCGCGATGTCGAGCCCCAGCGCCGTGACGCCGCTGCCGGCCGCCGCGACGAGCTGCCCGCCCGACACGCGCGGGAAGCCGATGATGCGCGCGCCCGGATGGCGCGCCCGCACCCCGGCCACCAGCCGCGCGATGGGCCCGAGCGACCAGCGCTCGTATTCGAGCCGCGGCAGCACGCCGGCCCAGCTGTCGAAGATCATCACGGCGTCGGCGCCGGCGCCGAGCTGCGCCGACAGATAGGTGACGGACGCCGCCTCGACCCGCTCGATCAGCGCCGCGAAGAGCGCGGGCTCGCGGTAGGCGAGGTCGCGGGCCGGTCCCTGGTCGGGCGTGCCCGACCCCGCCACCATGTAGCTCGCCACCGTGAAGGGGGCGCCGCAGAAGCCGATCAGCCCGGTCTCGGGGCCCAGGGCACCGCGCACCCGCTCGACGGTCTCCAGCACCGGTGCCAGCCGGCCCATGTCGACCTCCTCGTGGAGTTCGGCCAGCCCCTCGGCGGTGGTGACGGGTTTCAGCTTCGGGCCGTGGCCGCTCTCGAAGGCGACCGGCAGCCCGAGCGCGTCCGGTACCACCAGGATGTCGGAGAACAGGATCGCGGCGTCGAAGCCGAAGCGCCGGATCGGCTGCAGCGTGACCTCGGCGGCGCGCTTCGGGTCGTAGCACAGGTCGAGGAAGGTCGGCGCCGTCGCGCGGATCTCGCGGTACTCGGGCAGGTAGCGCCCCGCTTGGCGCATCAGCCACAGGGGGGGCTTGGCGGCCACTTCCCCGTCGAGCACGCGCAGGAAGAGCCCGGCGCCCCCCGGGGCGCTCCGGGTGCCGTCCGGGACGGGCTGGCGGGACGCATCGTCCAAAAAAGAATCCTTGGGAGTCTTGAGTCTGCTGAGTCTGCTGGGGGGCCGGATTAGCGTCATCCAAGGGTGGACACAACATGTCCCCGGCCGAGCCCCGTCCATCCCGAGTCAAGGGCCCGTGGAAGCGACGGGCCGGGAGTCGCCGAATCCCGAGACTCCGAAGGGGCTTGGCGGGCGACGCGGCGGCCTCCGTGCGGCACTTGTCCCCGCAATCCACCCTGTCGACAGGACTCGGCCGCCGCCCCGCCCACCGGCCCTGACCTGTTGGCGGAATCCGGGCTTGTCCACAGGGCCCGGGCGAGGGCCGGCGCTCCACGGCCGTCGTCCACAGGGCGGGGACGGAGCCCGGGATGACGCGGGACGGGGAGCGGATTCGCGCTTGCGCCCCGCGCGTTACGCCGCATCCGTGTTAAGGACCTATCCCGATAGGAGATCGGGTCGGTCCGACGGTCCTTTTCCGCGCCGGGTGCGTCGGGCCCTTGGCCCGATGCGGGGGCATCGCGCCTGCGGCCCCTCCTGCCCGGCCCGCAAAATTCCTTGCCGGCCCTCAACCGCCTCCTACCGGGATAGGTCCTAAGGCGGGAGCGCTGGGAACGCGGGGCCGGGGGCGCGCATGGGACGGCACTATTTTCACCTGCACCTCATCTCGGATTCCACCGGCGAGACGCTGATCGCGGCGAGCCGGGCCGTGGCCGCGCAATACCTCGACGTGTCGTCGATCGAGCACGTCTACCCGCTGGTCCGCTCGCGGGCGCAGCTCGACCGGGCGATCGCCGAGATCGAGGCGGCGCCCGGCATCGTGCTGTTCACGCTAGTCGACCGGGAGCTGAGCCAGCGGCTGGACGAGGCCTGCCGCGAGTCGGGCTCGCCCTGCCTGTCGGTGCTCCAGCCCATCCTGGCGCTGTTCGGCTCCTACCTCGGCACGGCCTCGACGCCGAAGCCGGGCGCCCAGCACGTGCTCAACGCCGACTATTTCAAGCGGATCGACGCGCTCAACTACACGATGATGCACGACGACGGGCAGACGGCCGAGGGCTACGAGGAGGCCGACGTGCTGCTGCTCGGCGTCAGCCGCACCTCCAAGACGCCCACCAGCATCTACCTCGCCAACCGCGGGGTCCGCACGGCCAACATCCCCATCGTGCCGGGCGTGCCGCTGCCGCCGGGCCTGGACCGGCTCAGGAACCCGCTGGTGGTGGGGCTTCTGGCTTCGCCCGAGCGCATCGTGCAGATCCGCCAGAACCGGCTGCTGTCGCTCAACGCCGCCGACCGCGAGACCCCCTACGTCGACCGCGTGTCGGTGGCCGAGGAAATCGCCGCCTCGCGCCGCCTCTTCGCCCAGCACGGCTGGCCCTCGATCGACGTCACGCGCCGCTCCATCGAGGAGACGGCCGCGGCCATCATCGACCTCCAGAAGGCCCACAGGATGAAGTTCATCACCCAGGCCTGAGGGCCGGCCCGGGGGAGCCCGCATCCTTGCGGGGCCGCGGCCCCGTTCCTATACCTCTCGGATCTCTTCCTCCCGTCGTCCGGTGCCCCATGCCCGCCACCCACGCCGTCAAGACGCTGATCATCGGGGCCGGCCCGGCCGGCTACACGGCGGCCGTCTACGCGGCGCGGGCGGGGCTCGACCCCGTCGTCATCCAGGGGCTCCAGCCGGGCGGCCAGCTTACCATCACCACCGACGTCGAGAACTGGCCGGGCGAGATCTCCATCCAGGGCCCCGACCTCACCGACAGAATGGCCCGGCAGGCCGAGCACGCGGGCGCCAGGCTCGTCTTCGACCTCGTGACCGACATCGACGTGTCGCGCCGCCCCTTCCGGGTCGCGACCGACGGCGGCGACAGCTACCTCGCGGACAGCGTCATCATCGCGACCGGCGCTCAGGCCAAGTGGCTCGGCCTCGATTCCGAGCGCGCCTTCATGGGGGCGGGCGTCAGTGGCTGCGCGGTCTGCGACGGCGCCTTCTTCCGCAACAAGGAGGTGGTGGTGGTGGGCGGCGGCAACACCGCCGTCGAGGACGCGCTCTACCTCACCCATCACGCGAGCCGCGTCACCCTGGTGCATCGCCGCGACCACCTCCGGGCCGAGAAGATCCTCCAGACCCGGCTGTTCAAGCACCCCAAGGTCGAGGTGCTGTGGAACCACGCCGTCGAGGAGATCCTGGGCGGGGGCACGCCGCCGCGCGTCACCGGCGTGCGGTTGCGCGACACGGCGACCGGCGCGTTCTCGACGCGCGGCACGGACGGCGTGTTCGTGGCGATCGGCCATTCGCCCGCCACGGCCGTGTTCGGCGGCAAGGTGCCGATGGACCGCGAGGGCTACATCCTGACCCGGCCCGACTCCACGGCCACCGCCATCCCCGGCCTCTTCGCGGCCGGCGACGTCAAGGACAAGATCTACCGCCAGGCCGTGACGGCCGCGGGCATGGGCTGCATGGCGGCGCTGGAGGCCGAGAAGTTCCTGGCCGAGCACAGCGCCGACCCGGAGGTGCGGGCCGAGGAGAAGCGTGAGCCGCAGATGATCGGCGCCTGGGAGTGACCGACACGGCGGTGCCCGCATCTCTCAGGCTGCTCGGCTGACCTCGCACCCGTCCACCTCCTCCACTGCGCTGCGCGTCCTCCACACCATGGCTAGCGTTGGCACCCACCTCGGCACTCGCGGGGTGCACCCTTCTCCCCGGAGGGAAGAAGGACGCCAATGCCCAACGTTGGAGATATGTATCAACGCTAGCCACAGCGCGGAGGAGGGAACCGCCTGAAAGGCGGTGGAGGAGGCCGACCGTGGGGCGGACCACGCCGGAAGCCCTCGTCCGACACCCTGCGACTCCCTCATTGGGTATGGCGCGCCACTGACGTTCGGTGGATAGTGATTGCGCTGTCGTCCCCGTGATGCCGCCCCCGCGCGGCCCGGCAATGGGGGTGGCCATCCGGGAGGCGACGGTGGATTGGGACAAGTTGCGGGTTTTCCAGGCGGCCGCGGATGCCGGGTCCTTCACCCACGCGGGGCAGGTCCTCAACCTCAGCCAGTCCGCGGTGAGCCGCCAGATCAGCGCGCTCGAGACCGAGCTCGAAACCCCGCTGTTCCACCGCCACGCCCGGGGGCTGATTCTGACCGAACAGGGCGAGCTGCTGTTCCGCACCGTCCAGGACGTGATGCTGAAGCTCGACGCGGTCCGCAGCCACCTCACCGACAGCCGCGAGAAGCCTCACGGCGAGCTGCGCATCACCACGACCTTCGCGCTCGGCACATCCTGGCTGTCGCCGCGCCTGGGCGAGTTCCTCGACCTCTATCCCGACATCAAGCTCCACGTGATCCTGACCGACGAGGAGCTCGACCTCGGCATGCGCGAGGCCGACATCGGCCTGCGGCTGCGCGAGCCGGTCCAGCCCGACCTGATCCGGCGCCGGCTGTTCACGGTGCACTATCACGCCTACGCGTCGCCGAGCTACCTCAAGCGCCACGGCCAGCCGAAGAGCATCGACGACCTCGGCAAGCACCGGCTCATCGGCTACAGCGGCTCGCCGTCGAACTACCTCGTGTCCATGCTGAACTCGCTGCAGGCGACGGGCCGCGACGCCAAGTCTCTCAGGACATCGGCCGTCACCTTCAACAACATGATCGCCAGCCACCACGCCGTGCAGAGCGGCGCCGGCATCGGCGTGCTGCCCGACTACTTGGCGGATTCCGACAGCGGCCTCGTGCAGATCCTGCCCCACGTCGACATGCCGGAACTCGACTGCTACTTCGTCTATCCCGAGGAGCTGAAGAGCGTCGCGCGCGTGCAGGTACTGCGCGACTTCCTCGTCGCCAACGCCCAGCGCTGGCGCTTTTGAAGATCCTCCCTCACGACATCATGCGCTGGAGCTCGGCCTCGCCGTCCCAGAACTGGTGCTTGAGGGCGCCCAGGACGTGCAGCGCCAGGAGCCCGTAGAGCGCGTAGCCGAACCACACGTGGAAGGTGAAGAACAGCGCGTGCAGGTGGTCCTTCGTGGCGGGGTCGAGGTTCGCGAGCTGCGGGATGCGGAACCAGGGGATGATGCCGTACAGGAAGACCGGGTGGGTGGCGCCGCCGTTCCAGGCGGAGTCATGCATCCAGCCCGACACGGGCAGCGCGAAGATCAGCACGTAGAGCGCCACGTGGGCCGCGTGGGCGCCGAGCCGCTCCGCGGGCGAGTAGGTGTCCGGCATCGGCGGGGGCCGGTGGGCGAAACGCCACAGGAGGCGCAGGACCGCCAAGCCCAGCACGGTGATCCCCACCGACTTGTGGGCGTCGACGGCCGGGCGGATCCAGCCCTCGGGCAGGCTGTCGGCCGCGAGGCCCAGCACTACGTTGCCGACGATCATCACGGCCACGGCCCAGTGCAGAACCATGGCGGTGCGCGTGTAGCGCGCCACCTCATCATCGGACCTCGACGCGATCGACACGGGGTTTACCTCCGGGCTGTGCGGGCCGACACCATACCGCGATATCGCCGCTTTTAGGGCGCCCCGGTGGTCGAAGTCTCCGTCCCGAACCGGTCCCGAACCCGCATGCCCACCGCCCTCGCCCAGACTCCCCTGCCCGCGCCGGACAGCGAGGCGGAGATGGAGGCGGCGCGCCGCCGCACCTCGCCGCGCCACGCCCCGGCCGCGGGCGTGCCCTGGCCGGCCCTGCTGATCCACGGGGGGCTCACGCTGCTGTGGCTGCTGCTGCTGGTCCGCGCCGTGCTGCCCGGCGGCGTGGGGTCCTGGGCGGCCGGCCTCGTCTACATCGCCTATGACACGGCGCTGCTCGCCTTCGTGTTCTGGAAGACCCTGCCGCTGCTCGGCGGCCCCGAGGGCGCGGAGGCGGCACGGCACGGCGGGGCGCGGACGCCCGGTGCCGTCGCGCCCCGACGCCCCGGCTTGGCGGTCGTGGTGGCGGCCCACGACGAGGACGCCGTGCTGGCCGCGACGCTGCGGGCCCTGCTCGAACAGTCCGACCCGCCCGACCGCATCCTCGTGGCCGACGACGGCTCGGGCGACCGCACGGTGGCGCTGCTGACGGGGCTCTTCGCCCTGCCGAAGCCCGCGCTGGGGGCGCTCGGCGCGCCCGGCGCGCTCCACCCCACGCTGGGCTGGCTGCGGCTGCCGCACGGGGGCAAGGCCGCGGCGCTGAACCGGGCCATGGCGCTGCTGCGCGAGGAGGTGGTGCTGACGGTCGACGCCGACACGCTGCTCGACCGCGACGCGATCCGCGCCGTGCGCGACGCCTTCGGGCGCGACCCCGATCTCGTGGCCGCCACGGGCGTGCTGCTGCCGGTCTGCGACGGCAGCTTCGGCGGGCGGCTGTTCGAGTGGTTCCAGACCTACGAATACCTGCGCAACTTCCTGTCGCGCTACGCCTGGTCGCGGATGGACAGCCTGCTGCTCATCTCCGGCGCCTTCGCGGGCTTCCGCCGCTCCGCGCTGGTCGAGGTCGGCGGCTTCGACGCGGCCTGCCTCGTCGAGGATTACGAGCTGATCCACCGTCTGAAGCGCCACGGCGTGCTCACCGGGCGTGGCTGGACCACGGCGGTGCTGGGTGGGGCCCAGGCCCGCACCGAGGCGCCCGCCACGCTGGGATCCTTCATGCGGCAGCGGCGGCGCTGGTTCGGCGGCTTCCTCCAGACCCAGACCTGGTACCGTGAGATGATCGGCAACCGGCGCTACGGGCGGCTCGGCCTCGCCATGCTGCCCGTCAAGGCCGCCGACACGCTCCAGCCCATCTACGGGCTCACGGCGGCCGCGCTGCTGATCGGCTACCTCGCCACCGGCCGCTTCGCCGTGGCCTTCGCGGTGACCGGGGTGATCGGCGCCAAGATCGCGCTCGACCTCTGCTTCCACCTCTGGTCAGTGTGGCTGTTCCGCCGCTGGCTCGGCGCGCGGGCCCGCACGAGCCTGCCCTCCGCCGTGCTGGCGAGCCTGCTCGAGCCCTTCTGCTTCCAGATCCTGCGCCACCTCGGCGCCGCGGCCGGCTGGGTCGTCTACCTCACCGGCCGGTCGAGCTGGGGCGCCCAGACCCGCGGCGGGCTCGCGGCCTCCGAGGGCGAATAGCTCCCGCCTTCAGCACCGCGCGTCGTGCTGGCCCCGCGACATGCCCAGCTGCAGGACCTTGCTGGCCAGCGCCATCTCGCACACGAAAGCCGCCAGCGCCGCGATGGTCGACACGATCGCCAAGCCGAACAGCCTGTAGAGGCCGGAGCCGCAGCGAGGCGAGGCGCGACCCCGGCCGCCCGCCGGCCCGCGACGGAACCTCCGCCTCGCCCGCGGGGTTCGGATGGGGGACCGAACAGGGAGAATGATGATGGACACCGATCGCATCGCCGGCGCCGCGAAGGAAGTGGGCGGCAAAGTGCAGGGCGCCGTCGGCAGTGCCACGGGCGACAACAAGACCGAGCTCGAAGGTCGTGCCCGCGAAGCCGCCGGTCAGGGCCAGAACGCCCTCGGTCAGGCCAAGGATGCCGTGCGCGATGCCGCAGGCAGCGCGGCCGATGCCGCCAAGGAAGCCTACAACAAGTCCGGCGTGTCCGGCAGCAAGGCCCAGGACGCCGTGAAGAGCGCCGCCACCACGGCCACCGACACCGTGAAGGACGCCTACAACAACCCGGACCGCTACATCGGTCAGGCCAAGGAAGCCGTGCAGAGCGCGGCCGGTGCGGCCCAGGGCTACGCGCAGGACGTCTACAACAACCCGAGCGACTACCTCCGCCAGGGCGCTGGCACGGTGTCCAGCAAGGTCGAGGAGAACCCGCTCGTGGCGCTGTTGATCGCTGGCGCCGTCGGCTACGGTTTGGCGCTGCTGATCCACGGCCGCGACTGATCCGAACCGATCCGCGGCGATCCGGATGGTCGCCGCGGATCGGTCTCGTCGGCTTCGCACGGGTGAGGCTTGGGAAGCCGGGGAGGTTCGGCGGCAAGCCTCGCCCAAGATGACAGATGTTTAACGTCCCAGGTCCGATTTGGACCCCATTGCACCCTCAAGGTGACGGGATCGACTGCCCTCGTGGAACGATCGCGGGACGGTGCGGGTTTGATGGTATCGAAAGTCACGCCCGCCGCGGCAGGACGGACGAAAAGGAGACG
Source organism: uncultured Lichenihabitans sp. (assembly GCA_964243135.1). Lineage (GTDB taxonomy): Bacteria > Pseudomonadota > Alphaproteobacteria > Rhizobiales > Beijerinckiaceae > Lichenihabitans. Next base: position 444 of record CAXTFP010000039.1, on the reverse strand, counting down.
AGATGATCACCCCCTTTCGGCTCGGGCTCATCGCGGTCGCATGGATTCTTATCCAGGCCATCCTGGTGGCGGACGTCATATACCGGGTTTCGCAGTCGTAGACGCGGCGGTGCGCTAGCTTCTCCTTCATCAGTTCCGACGAAAAAGACCCGAAGCGAGGACACTCGCTTCGGGTCTTTTTCGTCGGAACACCATGCTGGCGAGGAGTCCAGTTCAAACCCCCCTCGACGCGAGGACCTGAACGTCGGATCGCCTCTGTCTGATCGACTCGGCGCACCTACCCACTCATCCCCGCGCAGGCGGAGATCCAGCGCAACGATGTTCGGCCGAAGGCCGCCCCTTTCCTGCCATGGCGCGCTGAGGGGAACGCGGGAGCATGTCGTCGGCCTCCGGCCGCCTTTTGGCGCTGGATCCCCGCCTGCGCGGGGATGAGCGACAGAGGGC
>CAXTFP010000038.1:0-11698 GCA_964243135.1 uncultured Lichenihabitans sp. | reverse complement strand
GCGCGGGCGCGGCCGGGCTTTCAGCTCAGCGCCCGCGCCATCGTCGGGCTCTGCATCGCGCTCGCCGTGCTGCTGGTGCTGTTCTGGCTCCTGCACAGCGGCGCGCCCCTGCCGCCGCCGACGCCGGCCCGCTGAGCGCCCCCGCTGCGGCGGGCCGGTCCCTTCAGCGGATGAAGTCCCGCGCTTCCTCCATGCTGGCGAAGATGCGGGTGCCCAGCAGCGTGTCGACCTCGACCGAGCCGTCCGGCAGGATGGAATAGTTGCGGTCGCGGGCCGGGGCGGGGCCGGCGCGCTCGCCCCCCATGCGTTCGGCCGCGTGCGGCACCGTGACGACCCGCTCGGGCCCGACGTCCGGCACGTCCTCCGGCATGGCGCTCGGGCGCGGCGTGGCCGAGCGCTGCAGCACGGTGTCGAAGAAGCGGCTCAGCGCGCCGAAGCCCTCGCGCAAGCCCCCCAGCAGCGACAGGCCGAGCCCTGTCAGCACGAGGGTCTGGGCCAGGGTGGCGACGTCGCCCTTCAGCGATAGCACCGCCACGAGGCTGCCGGCCTTGAGCAGGGCGTCGCTCAGCAGCAGGTCGGCGAGCAGCACCACCCAGCCCAGGATGACGAGCGCCAGCCCGAAGCCGACGAGGCGGTGGCGCGGCTGGCTGCCGCCCGGCGGGGAGAATGACGACATGGACCGCTGCGCTCCATCCCGCGTCCGGGGCCGGACGGTCGCGGGTCTTGTGGGGCGGCCCGGGCGCCCTTGTAAAGCGGCATCGGCCGGGGACTCCGGGAGCCCCTCAGCCCCTGCTGGCGTCCTTGTCGATGTAGGAGAAGTTCTCGATCAGCACGTCCTTGACGAGCGGCGCGCCGAGCCGCTCGTTGGTGGTCTCCACCAAGTGAGCCGTCAGCTTGCGCAGGTCGTATTTCTCGACGTGGTCGGGGTCGAGCGAGGTGTCGGCGTAGAGGGTGTGGAAGGCCTCGTCGAGCATGTAGACTTCGGGCGCCACCGGCAGGGTCTTCAGCAGCGCGCCGTCCGCCGTGAAGACGAACTGCGCGGCCACGAAGCCCCGCACCGCCCCCCCGATCACGACGGGCACGTTGATGACGCGGGTCTTCTGGGACTGGAGCACCACGGGCGCCACCACGGGCTTGGCGGCGGCCCCGCCCGGGCCCGGCAGGTAGACGGCCACGCCATAGGCGGTGCCGAGCGCCACCAGCGTCACCCAGAGCCCGGTGAGGAGCAGCTTCACTGGCGGGCCGCGACGGGCGAGTAGGTGCCGTCGGACTCGGCCTCCAGCATCGTCTGGGCGATGATGTCGGCGATCTCGCGGACGGCGCGGAGCTGGGTGCCGAGCACGGCGCGGTTCTGCTCGACCTTGGCGGCAAAGCGGCCGAGCCGCTCGCGCAGCTCGGGGCGGGGCCCGCCGGCCGCGGCGGCCTTGAGCGCGCGGCTCATCTCGAGCAGGCCCTGGCGCTTGCGGTTGCCGATCTCGGAGATGTCGGCCGGGATCTGGCGGGTGAGCACCTCGATCTCGGCGTCGAGCACGGCTTCCACCCGGTCCACCACGGCCAGAAAGGCCGTGACGGTCTGAGGCGGGGCGGCCGGGGCGGGGGGCGCCGGCGTCGCGGTACCCTTGGCGGTCCTCCTGGTCGCGGTGCCGAAGATGCTGCCCAGCGCCTGGCCCTTCGCCTTGCTCATCCTGTCGTCCCTCGATCGCGATGTCTGCCGGGCGGGTCCCGGCCTCGCGTCGAAGCCTGGCCGTCCTGGCTTGATCGGGGCTGGAGTCCTCACCCGTCGTCGACGTCCGCCGCCGGAGTGACGGGCGCGGGGGCTGGCGCCGCCGCGGCGGCCGGCTTCGCCACGGCGGCGCCCTGCGGGCCGTGCGCCTTCCCGATCATCCTGGCGATGCCGATCCGGCCGGATTTCGCGAGCTGGTCGGCGAGCTGCTCGGCCAGCATGGAGCGGCACATGTCGGCCGAGGCCGCGTCGCCGAACAGGTTCTCGTCCTTGGGCAGCATCTCCTGCACGAAGGTCTGCAGCAGCACGGCCTCGAACTTGCGGTAGGGCGACATCTGTGGGCGGACCGCCGCGGCCTGCGCGGGAAAGGGCAGGGACCCCGCACTCACTTTGCCGCCCGGCGGCTTGGCGGCGCCCGCCAGCAGGGACGCGAAATCCACCGGAGCGCCGCCCGAGGCCGTCGCCATGGCGTTGAGCTTGGTGGTCGCGGCCTGGAGCCGCTGCGGGTCGGCCGCCTGGGCGACGTCCAGGATGATGTCTGACGGGGGGGCGATGGACAAGCGCAAAACCTCGCGGGCCCGCGGCGGCCGCGACCCTCCCGGCCACCTTGCGCGGGCCGGCTTGCCGGGGGCTTGCCCGGGTTTCCGGTGGGCGAGCCCCGGAAGGGTGCTTCGGGCGATGAGTCTCGAGCCGAGCTGCTCCTCAAGGCTCCGCCCTGACCGCGAAGGGTCGGGCGCCCTCCGAAACCAGACCCGACGCCGATGCGTCGGACGCCGCCGGCCGACGCCCCAGGATGGAGAGCACCGACGGATCGATGCCCGTCAGCTTCCGGGTCGCCACGGCGAGGCCCACCGCGACCGGCCCGTTGACCAGCGCCCAGGTGGCCGCCACCCCCACGGCCCCGAACCGCGGCGCCGCCTAGGCCATGAGGCCGATCCGCACCACCAGGGCGCAGAGCAGCACCCGCGAGTAGACCTTCTCGTGGCCGCTGATCAGCAGCATCCCGTTCGACGGCCCCGCCATGGCGGCCGTGAAGCTGCCGGCCGACAGGAGGATCAGCACCCCGTAGCCCTCGCCGTACTGCGGCCCGAAGATCGACAGGATGGAGGGGCCGCCGACGACCACGACGAGCAGGATCGGCGCCATCAGCGACAGGGCCACGATCATCACGGAGCGGAACAGCCTTTGGAGGGCCGGACGCTCGCCGCCGTAGAACAGGTTGGCGGAATGCGTGACCGTGTAGCTGTGCAGCCCGCCGCCCAGCATGGCGAAGACGTTGGCGACCCGGGCGGCCACGAAATACACGCCGGCCACCGCGGGCGACACCAGGAGCCCGAGCAGCAGCACCTCGGCATATTGCGCCGCGGCCTCCAGCACCGCCGACAGCCACATGCCGCGCGCCCGCGACAGCCACTCGCGCCGCCGCATCTCCGGCCGCGCGCCGCGCACCGCCGCGGGGAAGCGCCGCCGCAGGAACCAGAGCTGCACCCCCACGGCCAGGGCGAGGCCGAGGGCGGCGGCCGCGTAGAAGGCCGTGGGCGTGAGGCCGGTCCACAGCCCGGCCAGCACCACCGGGAACAGCATGACGCGCCACGTCAGCTCGCGGTTAGTTTCCGACACCACGAAGTTCAGGATCGCCCGCGTCGTCTGCGATACGAACAGCAGCAGGATCTGCATGGCCAGGAAGGCCGCGCCCGCGCAGGCCTCCGGCAGCGTGAAGCGGTAGATGGGGTTCAGCGTGCCGGCCAGCACGGTGAGCGCCGCGAAGCACAGCACGGCCGCGGCCACGATGGTCCAACTGAAGCGGTAGGCGCCGAGCGCCAGCCCGTGGGCCCCCGTGTGGGCATATTCGCCCCAGGACCGGATGACCAGCACGTCCTGCCCCAGCACCGCCAGCACGGCCAGGAACGACAGGGCGTTGAACGAGACAGCGAGCTGCCCGAAGCCGTGCGGCGTCATGGAGCGCGCCGCCATCAGGAAGATGGCCATCATCAGCACCGTGCCGCCGGCCTTGAAGCCGAGCGTCAGCAGCGATCCCGCCACCGCTCGGCGGCGGTGGACCAGGGCGGTCAGCCGTGCCGTCCAGGCGGCGGCCCGGCCGGGCCCGCGGGCGGCGCGGGAGGAGGGGAGCGGCACGGCGGCCGGGCCCCTCACCGCAACGTCCTCAGCATCACCACCAGCGCGTGCGGGCTGGTCAGCACGTAGCGCAGGAACAGGCGGCGCGGCTCCAGGGCCATGCGGAACAGCCATTCGAGCCCCGCCCGCTGCAGCGCCGCCGGGGCGCGAGGCTTGGCGCCGGCGATGAAGTCGAACAGCCCGCCCGACGTCTTGATGATGCCGACGCCGGCCAGCGCCGCCCGGTTCCGGGCGCAGAACTCCTGCTCGCGGGGCGCGCCGAGCCCCACCCACAGGATGTCGGGCTTCAAGGCCGCGATCTCGGCCACCACCTTCGCCTCGGCCTCCGGCGACAGATAGCCGTGCGACGCCCCGACGATGCGCAGGCCCGGATAGGCCGAGCGGCTGCGCGCCACCGCGTCCCGGTTCACGGCCGCGCAGGCCCCCAGCAGGTAGAAGGTGACGCCGCGCTCCGCTGCCAGGGCCGCCACGGCGGGGTAGAGATCGGTGGTGGCGACGCGCTCGGGCAGGGGGCGCGTGCCCAGCACGCGCGACAGCATCACCAGGGGCTGGCCGTCGCAGTGGATGACGTCGGCCTCGGAGAACAGGCGGTGGACGCCCGCGTCCGCGGCGCAGAGCGACAGGACCTGGCCGTTGACCGAGGTCGACACCAGGGGCTCGCTCCGCCGCGCCGCGCCGGCGCAATAGTCCACCATGTCGCGCGCCGCGTCGCGGAGCGTCGAGGCCGACACGCGCAGCCCGCCCACCTCGACGGTGGGCCAGTCGCGCAATCCGTCGCTCTTGGTGCGGTCCAGCATGGGTGAAGTGTCCGATCTCCACGGCCCCGCGCCGCCGATCCCATGAGGGTCGACGGTCGCGCGGGTCGCTGAATATTGTGGTGCGGATCCGGATCGACCGGAAGTCGAGACCGGATTTAACCTTGACGGAGCTTTGGTCTTTATTGGAGTTCAAGTGCTCATGGCGGCGGCCGGTGCCGGTTCTTTCAGACTCCCGGGGCGCGGCCGGAGGCGCGCCGCCGCCCAGGGCCGCAGCGCCGGCAGGCGCGGCATCGTGGCCGAGCCGTCGATGCATTCGAGCCGCCCGGCGCGGTTCAGCGTGTGGATGCGCCGGCCCGGCCAGCGCGGCCCGGGCCGCAGCCGGGCCACGACCGTCTCGTTGAAATGGTCGGGGTCCAGCCGGTCGATGCGGGCGAGCCCCAGCGCGCGGCCGTAGCCCTCGGCACAGTCCTGGAACGGGCGCCACAGGTGGCCGTCGCTCGCCACCACGGCCCCGGCGGGCCGCGCCGTGCCGGCGTCCACCGCCACGGGCCGCAGCCCGTGCTCCTCCCAGGGGCCGAGCAGCGCGGGCGCGTGCCAGATCCGCAGGATGTCGGAATAACCGCCCCGTCCGTCGCGGGTGACGGCCGTCATCCAGTGGCGGCCGCCGTGGCGGAAGATCGTCGCGTCCGCGGCCTCGATTTCCCCGAGCAGCGTGGCGCAGCGCTCCCACCGTGCGGGGAAGTCGAGGCAGCGGTAGAGCGCGACCTCGCCCGACAGCGAGGCTTCCGGCACCATGTAGAGCTGCCCGTCCTCCTCGATGAGGAACGGGTAGGACAGGTGCCACGGCTCCTCCAGCACGGTGATGGCGGGGCGCGGCACGCCGCCTGCGATCTCCACGGCCGCGATGGAGCCCTTGCCGGTCCGGTGGTCCAGCTCCTCGGCGAAAATCACCTCCCGGCCCCGCCACGCGACCGGGAAGGGGTCGGCGAGGAAACGATGGCCCGCGTCCGGCAGGGTCCGCCAGGCCGGGCCGTCGAGGTCGCGCCGCTCCAGCACGCCCGGGCCGTCGTTGTGGCGCCAGCCGACCCGCCAGTGCGGGGTCAGCACGCAGAGTCGGTAGGCCGCGCGGGCGGCGTCGCGCGAGAGGCCGCGCAGCAGCACGGACCCCGGGTGGCGGGGGGCGTGGCGGCGGATCTCCGGGACGGGGCGGGGCTCCGGCCGGCGCGGCGCGGCGACGAGGCCCTCGATCAGCACCATCGCGCGGGACAGGACGGCGTCGAGCCCGCCGGTCAGGCCGCCGCCAGCCTCCCCCGACGGGCGGCCGGACGCGAGGCAGCGGCGGCCGTCCACCACGGCGATCTCGGGCAGGGCGCCCGCCAGCAGGGCGGAGATCAGCGCGGCCTCGGAGGGCTGGCCGTCGAACAGGGGCCGCAGCACGGGTGCGACCGGTGCGCCGCGACCCGCGTCCTCGTCCCCCGAGCAGTCGATCAGCACGTCGACGGCGTCCCGCGCGTCCCACCAGTCGGCGGGGCGGGAGACGGTACGGTCGAACAGCGCATCGCGGCCGCGCCGCGCGAGCGTGCCCTCCAACGCGAGCAGCGCCGCCACGGCGCCCGGCAGGGCCGGGCCGGGCCGCCCCTCGCGGAAGCGGACGTCGGCGCGGCAGGCGGCCGTCAGTCTGTCGCGGAGAAGGCCGTGCCAGCGCCGGACGGCATGGGGGTCGACGGCGATGGCAATGCGCAAGGGTCTTCTCCCACGAGTTCGTCGATCAGCGCCGCATAGCCGTCCACCATCGCGTCGACGGGGTAGCGGGAGGACAGGCGCCGCCCGGACCATCGCAGGGCGTCGGCGAGGCCCTGCTCCGTCAGGATGCGGTCGACGGCGCCCGCCAGCGACGCGGGATCCTCGGCCTGGACGAAGAGCGCGCAGGGCTCGCCGTCGACCTGGAGCACGTCCTTCAGCACGTCGAGCGCGTTGCACACGACCGGCACCCCGGCCTGCGCGGCCTCGACGGGGGCGAGGCCGAAGGTTTCGGCCCGGCTCGGGTGGAGGAAGACGTCGAGCCCCGCCAGGAACACGCCGATGGCTTCCGGGTCGAGCTCGCCCACGAAGTGGACCCGTTCGCCCACCCCGAGCGCGGCCGCGAGGGCTTCGAGCTTCGGCCGTTCCGCTCCCTGTCCGGCGATTGCCAGATGCAGGTCGGGGCGGATCGCCAGCAGGCGGACCGCGCAGTCGACCTGCTTCAGCGCGTGCAGGCGCGACGCGCAGCCGAGCAGCGTGACGCCGGGCGGCAGGCCGAAGCTGCGGCGCGCCTCGTCCGGCGCCATCGCCGCGCTCTTGTCGCGGAAGCCGTGGTCGATGCGCAGCACGCGCCGGCTGTAGGGGCGCCAGTAGCGGCGGTAGAGCGCCTCGGTCTCGACCGAGTTGATGACGATGCGGGAATAGACGCCGATCGACCCCAGGACGGCGTCGGCCCAGCGCAGCGCCGGGTTGACCATGGCGCCGGCCGACACCTGGTTGGCCACGACGGCGCGGCAGCCGAGCGAGCGCGCCACGGGCGCCGCGATGGCGTTGCCGTAGTGCTGGAAGGTCACGACCGCGTCGGGCCGGGCGTCGCGCAGGGCGGCCCGGAGCCGGACCAGGAAGCGGAGCACGGCCCAGGGCGAGGAGGGCCGCTCGGCGCATACAAAGCTCGCGCCCGCGACCGCGTCGAAGGAGGCCGTGCGCCGGAAGAAGAAGATCTGCCGCACCACGTGGCCCCGCGCTTCGAGGCCCGCGGCGACGAGGCGGGAAATCTCCTGGGCGCCGGCGTTCTCGGCCTGCGTCTGGACGAGGGCGATGCGCAGCGGGCGTCGGGACATGCGGCGGGCTTTCATCAGGACGGGGAGGGATGGGGCGGGCTCACCCCTTCGGCTGCCGGCGCGGCCACCCCTCGGCTCCTCAGGGGGAACAGGGCGGGCCGAGCGGAACAGCCGGTCCCGCGGGTGGCCGGAGCCGCGCCACGAGCGACGCCATGGCGGCGATCGAGCTGAAGTTCTTCAGCGTGATCTCGGCCGCCGGGATGGACACGTCGAACTCGGCTTCCACGCCGAGCATCAGCTCCACCATGTCGATGGAGGTCATGCCGTAGCGGCCGAGGTCCGCGTCGGCCGCCACGGGGCCGTCGACGCCGTGCTTGGCGAGCACCTCCGCCACCACGGCGGCGATCTGCGCGGCGGCGGAGCGGTGAACGTGGTCCAGCATCCCGGTGTCTCCTGTCCGGCCGGCGACGACCGGCGTTTTGCTCATCAGCATGCAGTCAGGATGTGTCCTCATCCCTCGTCATGTCAAACAGAGTTGATTCAATTTGGCACCGAAGCCGCTTTTTGGTTGATGAAGACGGGATCAATAGCGACGAAATCAGCAGGATCCCGTTCCAATTCATCAACTGTCGCGCCGGCGATCGAAATCCTTAACGATGAAGCGAACTTAACCATGCGACGGCGGACGATCCGGGTTAGGAGATCCGCCCGATTGCGCCATGCGGCCGGGGTTCGGAGCGGTGACCATGCTGGACGAGCGAGGGGAAAGCCCGTCGGCTGCGGAGCTCGCGGGCTCGGGATCCGGGGCCGAGGACCGTCAGCCCCCGTCTCGGCGCGCCGAAGCCGCTGCGTCGGTCGCTGGCCAACACGCCGCGGCGGTCGACCGCGACGGCCGCTTCCCGGCCGAGGCGCTCGCCGCCTGCCGGGCGCAGCGGCTGCTCGGCATGGCGGTGCCGCGTGCGCTCGGCGGAGAGGGCGCCTCGCTGGCCGAGGTGGCGGACGTTTGCTTCAGGATCGGCCGGGGCTGTTCGTCTTCCGGGCTGATCTTCGCCATGCATCAGATCAAGGTGGCCTGCGTGGTGCGCCACGGGCGCGGCTCTGCCTGGCACGAGGGTTTTCTGCGCCGCGTCGCGGCCGAGCAGTGGCTCCTCGCCTCCTCGACCACCGAGGGGCTGAACGGCGGCAACGTCCGCTCCAGCGCGGCAGCCGTCGAGGCCCTGGAGGACGGCACGGTGGCGCTCGACCGCGACTCCACCGTGATCTCCTACGGCGCCCAGGCCGACGCGGTCGTCACCACGGCGCGCCGGGCGCCCGACGCCGCGGGCTCCGACCAGGTGCTGGTCGTGCTGCTGCGCGAGCAGTGCCGGCTCGACCCCGGCCAGGCCTGGGACACGCTGGGCATGCGCGGCACCTGCAGCCGGGGCTTCGGGCTGCACGCCCGCGCCGCGGCCGAGCAGGTGCTGCCGGAGGGCTACGACGTCATCCACGCCCGCACCATGACGCCCGTGGCGCACGTCCTGTGGGGCGCGGTGTGGAGCGGCATCGCGGCCGCGGCGGTGGAGCGGGCGCAGGGCTTCATCCGCGCGGCGTCGCGTCGCTCCCGGGGGCAGATGCCGCCCGGCGCCGCCCATTACACCCGCGCGCAATCGGGCCTGCGGGGCCTGCGTGCGGCCGTGCGGGGCGGGATCGACCGCTACGAGGCGGCGCTGCGCGACGAGGCCCTGTTCGCCTCGCTCGACTTCAACGTGGCCATGAACCTCCTCAAGGTCGAGGCCTCGGAGGCGGCGGTGTCGACCGTGATGAGTGCGCTCAGGGCCTGCGGCCTGTCGGGCTATCGCAACGACGGCGAGAGCAGCGTCGGGCGCCAGTTGCGCGACGTGCTGTCCTCGCCCCTGATGATCAACAACGACCGCATCCTGTCGAGCCTGGCCGCACCGGCGCTGATGAGCGCGGTGCCGGACGGCCTGATAGACTGACGGCGCTTTCCCCTCTCCATCCCTCGCGGAGCACGACCGGCATGAACGCGCCGATGCGGACCGATGACGCCTTCACCGAGGCCGACGAGCGGCTGACCGCCCTGATGGACGCCCTGTTCCACCCGACCGGGGTGCCGGGGGTCTACGGGCGCAAGGGCGTCTACGAGGACGTGGTCGAGCGCCTGGCGGGCTTCATCTCGGCCCACCGCGAGGACGGCACGGAGGTGCTGCGCTTCCCGCCCGTGATGAGCCGGCGGACGCTGGAGCGCTCGGGCTACCTCAAGAGCTTCCCCAACCTGCTCGGCTGCGTGTGCGCGCTTGGCGGCACGGAGGACGACATCCGGGCCGCGGTCGACAGCTTCGAGGCGGGCGGCGACTGGACGGACGCGCTCGAAGCCGGCGACCTCGTGCTGACCCCGGCGGCCTGCTACCCGATCTACCCGATCGCGGCGCGGCGCGGCGCCCTGCCGGCCGGAGGGCTGCGCTTCGACGTGGCGAGCGACTGCTTCCGCCGCGAGCCCTCCCACCACGCCGACCGGTTCCAGTCGTTCCGCATGCGGGAATACGTCTGCATCGGATCTCCGGCCGACGTGGCGGCGTTCCGCGAGCGCTGGATGGCGCGGGCCCGAGGCATGGCCGACCGGCTCGGCCTTACCTACACGGTGGACGGCGCCAACGACCCGTTCTTCGGCCGGGTCGGGGTGATGATGGCTGCGATGCAGAAGCACAACGCGCTGAAGTTCGAGCTTCTCGTGCCGGTGCGCTCAGCCGAGAAGCCGACGGCCTGCATGAGCTTCAACAACCACAAGGACCATTTTGGCGAGGTGTGGAGCCTGCGCGACGCCGAGGGCGGCGTGGCCCACACGGGCTGCGTGGCCTTCGGCATGGACCGCCTCGCGGTCGCGCTGTTCTCGACGCATGGGACGGAGCCGGCGGGCTGGCCGGAGGCGGTGCGCGGCGCGCTGGGCTTCTGAGCGGGGACAGTCGGACATGATATAGATCGGTTTCCAAAGGGCTCGCCCTTTGGCGGTCAGGGCGGAGCCCTGAAGAAGAGTTGTCGATTGACGACGTGATTAAATGTATCTGTTCCCGATCCCATCAGAAAGCTTTTCTGCTGCAACACAGTAGTCTCCTCCGCCCCCGTCCTGAATAACGGCAGTCGGAAGCGTGACGCCGTCATCACATGCCGTTGTTCAGGCGACCCGAGCTGCCTCGGATCCCTTCCCGCTCCCACGAGGGCCGCCTTCCTGCGTGAGCGACAGGCGGTCATTGAGGCGCTGCAAGAGGGCGACGAACTTCAGGGCCGCAGGCGCGATGGCGCTTCGCTCCACGGCGGGGACCTTCAACTCGAACGTGTCATCGTCGTAGGTCACGCCATAGGCGTCCAGAGGCGACTGGAGAGCCTCCGCCTGGATCTGAGCATCGAAATCCGCCTCCGACGCCGCGAGATGAGGGATCGTCACACCGTCATCCTGGATCACGAACCGGCCGTCCGCATCCGGGCCGATGACGAAGAACCCGATGCGGTCGCCGTCCTCTTTCAACAGTGAAGTTCCCACAGCCAGACCTGCAGGTACCTCATGGAGATCGAGCGGTTGGCGGAAGGCGTCGCGAAGTTCCTTCTTCATGGCAGGACAGACCTTTCGTTCGAATGCTTCCCGAACCTGAAGAATATCGCTGCCCGATCGAAGGCTTCCGAGTCGGACGTCGGGAACTTGGCGCGGTCAGGCCTGCCGGTCCAGCCCATGCGGCGCACCCAGGGGCCTCGCTTCACCCCCGGCGGAATGCCGGACAGTGGGCCACAGCAGACGTGGGCATGCCAGGACGGGCTGTGTGTCCGGTGATGTTCCACGGTGGCGATCACCTTTGTGTCACCGTCGTGGTCAACGCCGAAGATCGCCTGGAACTCCTGGATGTCAACGCGATAGCTGATGAGCACCCTGCACCCGAGGCCAGCGCTGATGAGCTCGAGGGTGCGCCACCTTCGGTTGCCGAGCTTATAGGCCTTGCTGCCGGATCTCGACAATGGGAAAGCCGTGCGGGGCATCGGCCCTGTTTGCCAGTCACCATCGCTCAGGATGATTTGGGGGGAGCTTATGATCCGACGAGCCTTCATCCATTGAGGATGCATCGAGCCTGAAGAGTGTCAACTGACGAGATCTGAACGGCAGACGGCGATCGAGGCGAGGTTTGCGGATGGCTCGCTCTTCTGATGACGCCAGGAACGATCAGTCGAGGGGCGATATCAATTTTGATACAGGACGTCGATCTTCAGGGCTCTGCCCTGAGACCCGCAAAAGGCAG
>CAXTFP010000037.1:0-11748 GCA_964243135.1 uncultured Lichenihabitans sp. | reverse complement strand
GGGCTGAACCACCCGACGATCGCCCCCTACGGCGCCTATGCCTGCCGCGACGGCAGGGCGGTGCTGTTCTCGATCCAGAACGAGCGCGAGTGGGTCAACTTCTGCCGCGACGTGCTGGAGAAGCCCGAGGTCGCGACCGACGACCGCTTTTCGCTGAACGTCCGCCGCGTCGCGAACCGTGCGGCGCTCGACCCCGTGATCGAGGGCGTGTTCCGGAGGCACGACCGCGACGCGATGGTGGACCGGCTCGAGCGCGGCCGCATCGCCTACGGCCGCGTGTCCACCATGGAGGATCTCGCGGCCCATCCGCAGAACCGCCACGTCACCGTCGACACGCCGTCCGGCCCCGTCACCTGTCTCGCGCCGGGCGCGCTGCACGACGGCGGCCTGCCGGAGTTCCGGCCGGTCCCGGGGCTCGGGCAGCACACGGAAGCGTTGCGCGCCGAGTTCGGCGGAGTGGGGCGCGATGCGGCCGAGTGATGGGGAAAGGGAGAGGAGGGAGACTGGCTGCTCTCGACCCATGTTGGGCATTGGAGGGGTTTGGTGGCCCGCTCCGAAGCGGACGCGCTCAGGCAGCGCGTGCTACAGCACATCAGATCCGTAAAGTTGGAGAGCTGGCGAGGCTCGTCCGACGTCGGATAAAATCAGAGGCTCATAAACACGGCGTCGTCTCAACAACATAGTGGGGCAGGCTCCAGCGTCATGTCCTCATACGGCCGCCTTCAATGAAGATGCGGCGATGCTCTTCGCTTTGTCGGAGCACGGCCTGGATAGCAGCTGCCGGTGCAGACCCGACCCCATCGATGCTGACTCCACCCGATCGAGTGACGTCGATTGTGATAAGATCCTCAATGTCGGTCTAGTGAACCTCGCGATGACGAGATCACAGCGACGAGAGCGACGGAAGTTCCGGCGATGATCGCCGTAGTCAGCACTGGATGCATTGCGGCCGTCGCACGAAGCGCGGTTTCGCCAGGGTAGTGTGAGGGGGACCGCCGGCTGATCAGATGCTCATACAGACGGGTAAATTCGTGATCGATTGAGTAAGTCTCGCCGAGTGTCTTTCCAAGCAGCTTGGCCGCCTTGCTGTACCCGAGCGCACGGGCGGTGCTGCGCAACGTGCCATACTTCGCGATATAGAAGTGAGCCGCGACCTGACCGTAGGCGATGTTGAGCAGATCCCGCCCGGCCGGATGCTTGTTGCTCGCGATTTCCGCCTCGTTCGCGTCGCAGATGCCCTGCATTCCCGCATCGTGGTGACGATAGGGCGTCGCTCCTATCGAGGCGAACACCTGCTCCAGGCGCGTTGCTTGCATGAGGTTTGCCTTCGATCCCACCGCGACCATGTGTTTCAGCTTGGGGTGGGCCGATGTTTCTCGATTGCGTTCTGCCTGCGCGGCCCCTTGATGATGCGCCCCGAGGAGGAGGCGAAGCTCATGTTCAAAAAGTTGGTTGTCCGCTGCCATAAATCGCACTCCGACCGTAAGTAGTTGAATGGAGCGATGGCGATCGATCGGCTTCGCACCGCCTCACGGGCAGGGGCGTGATCTCCCGCGCCATCACCGGCGTTTGCCGAGCCACGATCGTCAATGTACGAATACTTCCTTGCTCATCAAAACGTCGAGCGTGTCGATGCGCGCCGGCTTCGCCAGCAGGTCGCCCGAGCGCTCGATCAGCACCTTGGCGCCCCTGCCGCTGAGGTGGCGGTCGCGGGCCTGCTCGTCCGCGAAGGCTTCGAAGATGCCAAAAGTCCGCTTCGAGTAACGCAAGCCATACCAGGGCCCTGTCCCCGGCTCACGATCGACATGGTACAGGATGTCGTTGAGCAGCCGCTCCACCTCCTCTTCCCGGCCCGGTCGGGCTTCGAGGTGGATGTGCAGCGCCTTGGCGACCGTGGCATCAGCCGAGCCGGTGATCCTCACGGCGCGATGCGGCACGGTCCTGCGCGCCAGCGCGCCGAGTAGCATACCCATCCCCACCACGGCGACGCCGGCCACCACCGGGTTCTCGACGGCTTTGGTATAAAGGCTGACGCTCTGAGTATGACCGGGGTAGTTGCCGCGCGTTTCCAGCCGCTCCGTCGGCCGGTCGAGCCCGCTCTCGTCCCGCCTGCGGAGAGGAGCGTGACCGCTCGGGGTCGCGGGTGCCACCAGCTTGCTCATCACTTTGTCCATCAAGCCCGGCGCCCAGTGCTCCATCTCGGCCATGCCCTTCGCCCCGCCGCCGACGAAGATCTCGCGCGTCGGAGTTTCCGCGCAGTGCAGGATCGCGTCCGCGACCGTGTCGGCAGCGTAGACGGGCGGCACGTGCTGCGGCTCGCTGTCGAGGTAGTTCTTGGCATTGACCGTGAAGGGCGTGTCGATGGCGGCCGGCTTGACCAAGGTGACGACGACCGGATCGCCTGCCGTTTCCACCTCGACGCGGAATTCCTCCGTGAAGGCTTTCACGGCGTGTTTTGAGGCGGAGTAGACTCCCTGCACCGCGACGGCGCGATGCGACACGACCGAACCCAGGTTGATCAAGGCGCCTCCGCGAGTGCGAAGGTGCTTCAACGCCTCCTGTGACCCCAGAACCACACCCCACACGTTGACGTCGAAGAGCCTGCGCATCTCCTCGACCGGGATCTCGGCGAGCCGCCCGTACATGCCCGTGCCGGCGTTGTTGACCCAGGTGTCGAAACCACCGAAGCGGTCGATTGCCGCCTTAGCGAGGGCCGCGACATCCTCCGCCTTGGCCACGTCGGTCGGCACCGCGATGGCCTGACCACCGGCTTCGGTGATTTCCCTGGCAAGGTCGTCGAGTGCCCTCTTCGAGCGTGCCGCCAACACGAGCCTGGCGCCGCGCTTCGCAGCCATGCGGGCCGTGGCGAGCCCGATGCCGGACGACGCACCGGTGATCACGATGATCTGCTCGGCGACCGGCTTCAGCTTGGTCGACATGGACCCTCTCCCGGATTGCGTGACCACCGAAACGGTGTGGATCAAGATACGGGTCCCAGTCCGCCAATCTGGCGTTTATGGCGTGGACGAGCTTGAACACCCCCTCCGGTATCGTAGGCCTGAGAGGCGAAGACGCCGACGAGCGCCGCTTGGACGGCCAGCCACGCCCGCTCGGTCACCCGGTGGTTTCCCCGACGACACCGACCATGATCGCGATGGCCAAGCGAGCCGCGCGCTCCGCCTTGTCGCGGTCGCCGGACACCTGCCCATCGCGAACGAAGCGACCGTGCGGATTTTCGTAGACCATCCAGTGCCATCGCTCATTGGGTGTCGCCTCGCGGCGATCCCGTCCTGAAGCCGTGCCGAGCCATGACCGTCCACTTCGAATGGGATCTCGCTCCAGAGCAGCCGGTCCGCTCCCCACCCATCGCGGACGCTCGCGTCAGCCGGGCGGTCGCGCCCGCGGATCCGCATCGGTCGCGGCGGTCCCGATCTGCACAGCCCCCCATCCCGTCCCTTTCCCGGCGCGCGCCACCTGCTACTCTCCCTCGAGCGGGCGCCGAAGCCCGGTCGGGAGACGGGCTTGGACCTGCGGCAGCTTCGCTATTTCGTCGCCATCGTCCAATGCGGCTCGATCTCGCGGGCGTCGCTGCAGCTCAACATCGCCCAGCCGGCGCTGAGCCTACACATCCGCAACATGGAAGCCGACCTCGGCCTGCCGCTGTTGTTCCGCACGCCGCAAGGGGTCCAGCCCACCGAGGCGGGGCTGATCCTGCTGCGCCATGCCCGCCTCATCATCGAGCAATTCGACGTCGCGCAGCGCGAAATCCGCGGCAGCGCCGCCGAGCCCTCGGGCGATGTGCGGCTCGGGCTGCCGTCGTCCATCAGCCCGCTGCTCGGCGTGCCGCTCGTCCTGGCGGCACGCCGGGCGCTCCCCAAGGTCACGCTGCGCATCGCCGAGGCCATGAGCGGCTACGTGCTCGACTGGCTGCGCCAGGGCCGCGTCGACCTCGGACTGCTCTACGGCCTGCCGGACGACAAGGACCTCCGGGCGACCGGGTTGCTCGTCGAGACGCTCGTGGTCTTCGGCACGCCCGACCCGCCGGACGGCCGCCGCCACCCGGAGGGCGACACCCTGACCTTCGCCGAACTGACGGCGCTGCCGCTCATCCTGCCGAGCCCGGGCCACGGCCTGCGCGACCTGCTCGACGAGGCCGCGACCGCCCGGGGAGTCCGGCTCGCGACCGCCATCGACATCGACGCCTACGGGGCCATCAAGCAGCTCGTCGGCCGCCGCCTCGGCTATTCGGTCCTGCCGGCCCACGCGGTGCGGCGGGAGGTCGAGGACGGACGCCTCCGGGCCTGGACGGTGGATCCGCCGCTGACCCGCACCGTGTCCCTGGTCCAGCCCGGCGACCGACCGTCGACCCAGGCCGTCAAGGCCGTCGAAGACCTGTGCCGGGCCACCCTGCGCGACCTCGTGCGCTCCGGCGACTGGCACATGGCCCGGATGCGCACGAGCGAATGACGGCACCGCGGCACGGTCCCATCGCGCGCGCCTATGAGGGGAAGAGCGGAATCGTCTTGGCGTTCGCGGGTCCGGCGCCCCATCTCAGGTGCGACGGCCGCGCGGGAAGCGCGAGGGGAGGGATCGCCATGAACGTACATTCGTCGTCCATCATCGCCGCTCAAGGCGTGTTCATCGGCAACCGCTGGTCGCCGGCAGCCTCGGGCAAGACCCTGCGGACGGTGGCGCCAGCCGAGGGCGTGGCCTTCGCCGAGATCGCGGCCGGCGACAAGCCGGACGTCGACCGCGCCGTCAAGGCCGCCCAGGCGGCGCTCGCCGGCGCCTGGGGCCGCCTGTCCGCCACCGAGCGCGGCCGCCTGCTCACCAAGCTCGGCTACGCCGTGCAGGACCACGCCGAGGAACTGGCGCTGCTCGAGGCCCGCGACACCGGCAAGCCGATGAAGCAGGCCCGCAACGACATGATCGCGCTGGCGCGCTACTTCGAATATTACGGCGGCGCCGCCGACAAGGTGCATGGCGACACCATCCCCTTCATGACCGGCTACTTCGTCACGACCGAGCGCGTGGCGCACGGCGTCGTCGGCCACATCATCCCGTGGAACTACCCGGCGCAGATGTTCGGCCGCACGGTGGCGCCGGCGCTGGCCATGGGCAACGCTTCCGTCGTCAAGCCCGCCGAGGACGCCTGTCTCACCCCCTTGCGCATCGCCGAACTCGCCGCCGAGGTCGGCTTTCCCGAGGGCGCCATCAACATCGTCCCGGGCCTCGGCGAGGCGGCCGGCGCCGCGCTGTCGTCGCATCCCGAGATCGACTTCATCTCCTTCACGGGCTCGCCCGAGGTCGGCACGCTGATCCAGTCGGCCGCCGCGAAGAACCACATCGGCTGCGTGATGGAGCTCGGCGGCAAGTCGCCCCACGTGCTCTTCGCCGACGCCGACCTCGACGCCGCCATCCCGGTCATCGCCAGCACCATGGTGCAGAACGCCGGCCAGACCTGCTCGGCGGGCTCGCGCCTGCTGATCGAGCGCGGCATCTACGACGAGGCGACCGGCCGCTTGGCGGAGAAGTTCGCGGCCCTGCGCGCCGGCACGCCGGAGATGGACCTCGATCTCGGCCCCGTCATCAACGCCACGCAGAAGAAGCGGATCGAGCGCTTCTTCGACCGCGCCGAGGAGGAGGGCGTCCCGGTCCTGTCGCGCGGGCAGGTCGCCGAGGGCGTGCCGGAGGGGGCCTATTTCGTCGAGCCCCGCGTCTACGGCCCCGTGCCGCGCGGCAACGACCTCGCGGCCAAGGAGATCTTCGGGCCGGTGCTGTCCGTCCAGCGCTTCGACGACGAGGCCGACGCTGTGACGCTCGCCAACGACACGGAATACGGGCTGATGGCCGCCGTCTGGTCGCTCGACGGCAACCGGGCGCTGCGCGTGTCGCGCGGCATCCGCGCCGGCCAGGTCTACATCAACAGCTTCGGCGCCGGCGGCGGCATCGAGCTGCCCTTCGGCGGCATGAAGAAGTCGGGCCACGGCCGCGAGAAGGGCTTCGCGGCGCTGCACGACATGTCGACGCTGCGCACGACGATCTTCAAGCACGGATGACCGGGGCGTGCGCCGCCCGCGCCCGCGGGGGCGAGCGGCGCACGATCAGTCCGCGTCGGCATATCGTGCTTTCAGGAATTCGAGCGTCGACCGGATCGTCGGCGTGAACGACGCTATATCGGCATACTTCTTCGCGACGAGTTCGCTCGCGAGGTCATTGTGCGATGTCGTGTTGCGGTGGTCGAGCACGTCGAGCCACGTCGCTTCCTCATGGAGCCACCCGGCGCGGAATGCCTCCTTCAGGCTGTCACGCGGCGTCTTCGGGGACAGTCCTTCGAACTCCAGGGCGCGCTTCAGCGTTTTCCACATCAGTTCGGCAACGATCTCGAACCGGTGGATTGTCCCTTCGAGGACCAGCTCCTGATCCGTCGGCAAGGTGAGTGCCCGCTCCAGGTTCATGACAGCGTTGTCGAGATTCGACAGGCTGTCCCGCAGCTTACGGGCGCTCATAGAGCGTTCTCCCCTGCGCGAGCACTCGGGAGCGCAGCGGCGTCGGCATGTCTTCGATGCGCGTCACAGAGATCTTGAACAGCGTCCTCGTCGTCGAGACCGCGTCCCGCAGCCTCGCCACGCCGGAAGCATCGAGACCGGGGGCCGAGATCGCGAGGTCGATGTCGGACCGCTCCTCCTCGTCTCCCACGGCGCGCGAACCGAACAGCACGATGCGGCGCACGGCCGGCATCGCCTTGATGAGGTCGAGCGCGTCGCCGGCGCTGTCGGGGAGTCGGACCATCACCTCGGTGCCCTTCTGACGGGAAAGCTTCAGCCCGCCGCCCCACGATACATCGACGCCGAAGCGGGGGTAAATCGGTCCACCTGCCCCGATAGCGCCCGGTGATCCCGTCCCCCGCAAATCGCTATTGGCCCCGCCCCATGCCGGCGACGTAACGTTCGCTCAAGGAGATGCGGCCCCGTCGAGGCCGCCGCAGGGAGGGAGCGCGCCGTGGTCACGACCTACTACATGCCGACCCGCATCGTGGCGGGCGCCGGATCGCTCGCCACGGTCGGCAGCCTCGCGCGCGACCTCGGCATGACCCGCGTTCTCGTCGTCTCCGACCCCGTCATCTCGGCGCAGCCGTTCCACGCCGACGCGCTCGCGGCCTTGGGCGAAGCCGGGATCAGCACCGACCGCTTCGACGAATGCGGCATCGACGCGCGCTGCTCCCACATCGACGCCCAGGGCGAGCGCGTGCGGCGCGACGGCATCGACGGCGCTGTCTGCATCGGCGGCGGCTCGGTGATGTGCACCGGCAAGGGCATCGCCATCGTGGCGACCAACCGCAGGCCGATGGCGGAATGCACGGGCGTCGGTCAATTCGACAAGCGCGCCCTGCCGATGATCATGGTGCCGACCACCGCGGGTTCGGGCTCGGAAGTGTCGCAGTGGACCATCGTCAAGGACGAGGAGCGCCACCTGAAGCTGCTCGGCGGCGGCCCGCTGTCCTTCCCCGACGCCGCCATCCTCGACCCCGTGACGCTGCGCTCGCTGCCGATGCGGGTCGCGGCCCTGCCGGCCGTCGATGCCCTGACCCACGCGGTCGAGGCCTACATGTCGGGCATCGGCTCGCACCTGACGGACGCCATCGCGCTCGGCGCCGTGCGGCTGCAGTTCGGCAGCCTGCGCGCCTCCATCAACTCGGACGACGAACGCGCCCGCGAGGACAACCTCGTCGCCTCCTGCATGGCCAACGTGGCCTGCGGCAACGCCCGGCTCGGCCACGGCCACGCCCTGTCGCTGCCGCTCGAAGGCCACCTCGACCTGCCCCACCCCTACGGCGTCGGCGTGCTCCTGCCCGAGGTGACGGCCTTCAACCTCGCGGTGCTGCCCGCCAAGGTGAAACCCCTCGCGGAGGCTCTGGAGGTCGACGCGCTCGGCCTGTCCCGCGGCGAAACCATCGAGGCCTGCGCGGAGGCGATCCGCGACCTCTACGCCGACATCGCCTTCCCGACCCGCTTCACGCCCGAGCAGCTGCCCGCGACTCGCGTGCGGGAGATGGCCGAGCGGGCCGTGCCGGGCCTCTACGCCGGCATCGCGGCGCGGGACTACGACCACACGGCCGCGACCGACAACACCGTGATCGCCTGCCCCTCGGCCCGCAAGATGACGGTGCGCCAGGCGCAAGGGATGTTCGAGCGCTGCCTCGCCTGAGCTTGAATGAGGGCATGCCGCGATGACCGGCCAGGCGCGCCGCAAGCGCCGGCCGCCGATGGAGGAAACGCCTTGGCCGACCTGATCCTGCACCACTACGACCTTTCGCCCTTCGGCGAGAAGGTCCGGCTCGCCTTCGGCCACAAGGGGCTCGCCTGGCGCTCCATTGAGATCCCGATCTGGCCGCCGCGGCCCGACACGGTGCCGCTCACGGCCGGCTACCGCCGCTCGCCCGTGCTGCAGGTGGGGGCCGACGTCTACTGCGACACGCTGCTGATCCTGCGCGAGATCGACCGGCGCTTCCCCGAGCCGACGCTTTATCCGGAGGGCGCCCGCGGCCTCGTCTCCGTCCTGAGCTGGTGGGCCGACACCACCACGTTCCTGCCCGCCGCGACGCTGACCACCAGCATCATCGGCGACGGCGTGCCGGCCGACTTCATCGAGGACCGCATGGCGTTCATGAAGCACGACTTCAGCCGCGCCGCCTCGCTCAAGGCTCTGCCGCTGAACCGCCAGCGCGTGCACGCCCAGGCCGGCCTGCTCGCCGACATGCTGAAGGGCGGCCGCCGCTTCCTGCTCGGCGACGCGCCGTCGGCCGCCGACCTGTCCGCCTATCACACGCTGTGGTTCGCGACGAAGAACGGCGGCGCCGAGGCCGAAGCCATGCTGCCGCTGGGCCCGCTCAGGGCCTGGATGGAGCGCGTCGCCGCGCTCGGCCACGGGAGCCGCACCGCGATGTCGGCCGACGAAGCGGTGGAGGTCGCCCGCGCCGCCGATCCCGCGCCGGTCGGGGCCTTCGACGATCCCGCGTCCTGCCTGAAGGCGGGCGACGCCGTCGCGGTCGTGGCCGACGACGCCAACGACCCCATCCGCGGCACGCTGGCCTACGCGGACGCTGACGAGATCGTCATCCGCCACGAGGGCCCGCGCACCGGTGCGGTCCATGTCCACTTCCCCCGTTTCGGCTACAGCGCCGTCGCGGCCGAGGTGTGAGCGCATGAAGATCCTGTCCAACACCACGAGCCCCTTCGCGCGCGTGGCCCGCATCGCCCTCATCGAGAAGGGCGTGACGGCCGAGGGCCTGCGCATCATGAATCCCTGGGGCGAGGACGCCGAGATGGCGCGGCTCAACCCCGCCTCGCGGGTGCCGACGCTGGAGCTGCCCTCGGGCCTGCCGCTGACCGAGAGCCTGCTGATCCTGCTGTGGCTGGAGAAGACCCATCCCGAGCCCTCGCTGCTCGGCACGGGCGACATCGACCGGGTGATCTCCCGGGCGGGGCTCGCCATGGGCGTCATCGAGGCCATGGCCAACCTCGTCACCGGCCGCATGCAAATCGACCCCGCCTTCGAGGGCGGCAAGGTCGGCCGGAAGCGTGTCGGCACCGTGGTGGAGGGGTTCCGGCGGCTGGAGGCCGACCCGCCCGCCTATGGCGGCGGCGTGCCGGACATCGCGGTGCTGGCCACCGTCGTGGCGGTCGACTACCTGCCGCTGCGCTTCCCGGACCACCCCTGGGTCGAGCCGATCCCGAAACTCGAGGCCCTGCGCGACGCCGTGTCGGACCGCCCCGCCTACGCGACCACCAAGCCCTACCTGTGAGCGGCTTTCCGCCCTCAGCGAACAGTATCGAGAGGACACGCCCATGACCGATCTCGACGCCGACAAGCAGCTCTGCCGAGATTACTTCGACGCCTTCCGCCGCGCCGACGAGGCCTGGTGGGCGGCCCACATCTCGCCCGACTTCGTCCGCCACGACCCCGGCCTGCCCTTCGTGGTGCGCGGCCCCGCGGGCATCAAGCAGCTCGCCGATGCCCTGCTGCCCGGCATCCCGGACCTGGAGCTCCCCATCGAGGATGTCGTCGCCGAGGGCGGCAAGGTGCTGGTCCGCCTTCGCGTCGTCGGCACGCACGGCGGCGAGCTGATGGGCATTCCGGCCACGGGCCGCAGGATCGACATCGGCGTCATGGACCTGTTCCACGTCCGCGAGGGCATGCTGGTCGAACACTGGGCCCTGCTCGACAACCTCGGTATGCTGAAGCAGCTCGGCGTGAGCGCGATCTGAAGGCGGGCCTCGACGCCGCGACGCGCGCGATCGGACGGCACACCCGCGCGCCGCGCCGAGGCGCTGACGCGGCCGGCGCGGGTACGGCCTGCCGGACCGGCCCCGGTCCTGCCGGGACAGGCCCTCGGGGCTGAGCGCCTCAGGCCGCCTTGCTGGCCGGCTCGGCCTGTCCCTTGGCCAGCGGCCAGCCGATGCAGCTGTCATGGGCCCGGAAGTTGCGCAGCCACCATGCCCAATCCTCCGGCACCAGCGAGAACGGGTCGTTGTGCGCGAGCTCCCGCGCGGCCCACACCGGCCAGTGCGGGTTCGACAGCGCGGGCCGGCCCAGGAACACGAGGTCGATCAGCTCTTCCCGGATCACCCGGTCGGCCACGGCCGGCAGCCCGAGGTTCCAGCTCACGCCGACCGGGATACCCACTTCGCGCTTCACGTGGGTGCCGCGCTCCACCATGAAGGCGAGGTCCGCGAAGGGGATCGTCTTCATGTCGTCGGTGTTGAAGCCGATGGACAGGTCGGCCATGTCCAGCCCGTGGTCCTTCATCCAGCCGATGGCCGTGACCGACTCGTCGAACTGCACGCCCTTGTCGTTGAGGTCGTCCGATCCGAGCCGCATGGTCAGCGGATACTTCTCCGGCCAAACCGCACGCACGGCGTCGAGGGCTTCGAGGTGGAAGCGACAGCGGTTCTCGAGCGAGCCGCCGTACTGGTCGGTGCGGTGGTTGGCGATGGGCGAGAAGAAGCTCGCGCCGAGGTAGCCGTGCGCGTAGTGCATCTCCAGCCACTCGAAGCCGGCCGCCTCGGCCCGCCGCGCCGCATCCGCATAGGCCTGATGCAGGTCGTGGATCTCCTCGACCGTCAGCTCCTGCACCGGGTAGGGGTACTTGGCGCCGCCGTAGGGGATGGCGGAGGGACCGCGCACCTGCCAGCCGTCCGGATGGTCCGGCGGCAGTTGCAGCCCGCCCTCCCAGGGCTTGGTCTCGCTGCCCTTCCGCCCCGTGTGGCCGAGCTGGATGGCCGGCACGCCGCCCATGTCCTTGATCATGGCGTTGACCCGCGCCAAACCCTCGATCTGCGCGTCGTCGTAGATGCCGGCGCAGCTCGTCGTGGTGCGCCCGTCCGGCGTGATGGCGAGCTGCTCGTGGAAGATCAGGCCGAAGCCGCCCGCCGCGCGCGAGCCGAGCAGCATCAGGTGGTAGTCGGTCATCGTCCCGTCGGGCGGCGAGCGATACATGGTCATCGGCGACATCGCGATGCGGTTGCGCAGCGTGACACCCTTGAGCGTGAACGGGCTGAACAGGTCTGGCATGGGGGCCTCCGGACGAGGGCACGGGCCGGGGCGCCGGCTCATGCGGTCACAGGCCGAGCCCGCTGCAACCGTCATGCCAAGGCGACCGAGGCGGTCCCCGCGCGATGAGCCCGAACGCCGCGACGCCCCGGTCCGTCTCTTCGACGCGCGTGCCGCGCGCGCCTCAGCGCGGCG
>CAXTFP010000036.1:0-11797 GCA_964243135.1 uncultured Lichenihabitans sp. | reverse complement strand
CGGTGGCGGTGTCGAAGCACGGCCTCACTAAGGACGAGTGGTCCATCACCGACGAGGCCCTGCTCACCGTCATCCGCCGCTACACGCGCGAGGCTGGCGTCCGCAACCTCGAACGCGAGATCTCCAACCTGGCCCGCAAGGCCGTGAAGGAGATCATGATGGGCGGCTCCAAGTCCGTGACCGTCACGGAGGACAACCTCGACGCCTATCTCGGCGTGCCGAAGTACCGCTTCGGCGAGGCCGAGACGGAGGATCAGGTCGGCGTCGTCACGGGGCTGGCCTGGACGGAGGTCGGCGGCGAACTCCTGACCATCGAGTCGGTCGCCATGCCCGGCAAGGGCAAGATGACCGTCACGGGCAACCTGCGCGACGTGATGAAGGAGTCGATCTCGGCGGCCGCCTCCTACGTGCGGTCGCGCTCGATCGACTTCGGCATCGAGCCGCCCTTCTTCGACCGGCGCGACTTCCACGTCCACGTCCCCGAGGGCGCGACCCCGAAGGACGGCCCCTCGGCCGGCGTCGCCATGGCGACCAGCATCGTGTCGGTCATCACCGGCATCCCGATCCGCCGCGACATCGCCATGACGGGCGAGATCACGCTGCGCGGCCGGGTGCTGCCGATCGGCGGCCTGAAGGAGAAGCTGCTCGCCGCGCTGCGCGGCGGCATCAAGAAGGTGCTGATCCCCGAGGAGAACGCCAAGGACCTGGCCGACATCCCGAACAGCGTGAAGAACACGCTGGAGATCGTGCCGGTGTCGCGGCTCGACGAGGTGCTGATCCACGCGCTGGTGCGCCAGCCCACGCCGATCCAGTGGGAGGAGGACCTCACGGCCGTGCGCAAGCCCGCCGTGGCGGGTGCAGAGGAGGATGCGTCGGGCGTCATCGCCCATTGATCGCCCGATCCCACCGTTGAGATCGAGGGCCGCGCGCCGGGAGGTGCGCGGCCCTCGCCGCGTCCGGAGGTCGGATGGGTGATCCAACTCCCGCCCTGCGTCCGCGACGCCGCTTGTGCGGATCGCAGGGCCCATGTTCAATCGAGGGGATCGTCGGCCCGTGCCGGGCTCCGATGTCGACTTGGAAGGCGACGGCGAATGCGTTATGACCTCGGGCCAGCCGGGCTGTTCGGGCGGTTAGCTCAGTCGGTAGAGCATCTCGTTTACACCGAGAGGGTCGGCGGTTCGAGCCCGTCACCGCCCACCGCGCGCCGGGCTTCGCCGTGGAGAAGGCTCATGGGCCGCGCGGCCCTGGCGGCCTTCCTCGCGCTCCCGGCTTCGGCGGCGGTGCTGCCGGGGGACGTCGCGCTGGCGGCGTCGCCGATGTCCTTCGAACTCCTGACCATCTCGGGGCCGGCGCCCTGCAAGCGGCGCTGCACCGATGCCAGCGTCAAGGCGGACGTGGTCAGCGCCCAGGGCGAGATCGACAACGACACCGCCGACACGTTCCTGGCGTTCCTGCAGCAGCATGCGGGCGACCCGGACTTCCGGCCGCTCGTGCTGATCAACTCGCCCGGCGGCACCGTGGTGGGCGCGATGAAGCTCGGCCTCGTGCTGCGCAAGGCGGGTGCGAGCGTCGTGGTGGCGCGGGCCGTCGCGGCCGACTCGGCCGATGACCTCCATGTCGTGTCGGGCTACTGCATGTCGGCCTGCGTCTACGCCTTCTTCGGCGGGCAGCGCCGCATCGTGCCGCCGCGCAGCCACCTCGGCATCCACCGGATGGCCATCTACAGCCACGAGTTCAGCCTCTTCGGGGGCGAGTCGACCACGCGGACCTACGGGACCGGCGAACTCGTGACGGCCCTCAGCCAGTATACCAAGCTGATGGGGGTCGATCCCCGGGTGATCGAGGAGGCCGAGCAGATCTCGCCTGACTCGATCCACATCGTCACGCCGCGTGAGATCGCCCGCTGGCGCGTGGGTACGCCCCGGCTGAAGTAGGATCCGGGACGCGGGCGTCTGTAGCCCGCCCGCGTTCGACGCGTCCCAGCCATGGGCTCGGGATCCAAACCTAGTGGCGCGCCAGCAGCGCGATCACGGCCTCGATGACCGTCGCGCCGCCGATCGGCGCGATGAGCAGCATCAGCGCGTTGAGGACGATGAACCACAGGAGCACGGTTTCCTGCTGCCGCGTCAGCCGGGGCCTGCGCGGTGGCGGCTCCCATGACGGTCCCCATTCCCCTCCTTCGACGAACATCGGCGTCCTCACCCCATCTCTGTCCCGCTGTTCATATAGGGCGCCGGGCGGAAGGGAGACGTGCGCCCCCTGCGTCACGACGCCGATAAAAATTGGGCCGCGGCACGACCCGTCGCCGTCCGCGCTTGACACCCCCCGGCCCCCGCCGTATCCCCACCTCACCGAGCGACGCCGTTGCCCAGCAGCGCGGTTCGTGGGGGAGTAGCTCAGTTGGTTAGAGCGCCGGCCTGTCACGCCGGAGGTCGCGGGTTCGAGTCCCGTCTCTCTCGCCATCATTTCCGCTCGGCCTGACGCTCCCCTCCATCTCCTCAGCCTACGTCGATCGGATCGTCCGTCCGTCTCGCGGTGCTTTAAAGTCACGGCGTGAGGACGAACCTGAAGCCGCGATAGCCGATCGCGGGCCGGGGGACGTGGCCGGCCGGACCGAACGCCTCGATCAGGCGATCCAGTTCACCATGCGGCACGTCGAGCGGCACCTCGCAGAGTTTTTGCGCCATGCGCCTTGTGCGCCGCTCGCCACCCCAGGCCACGCCCGTCGCGGGCAGAGGATCGACCGACGCCGCCAACGGTCCCGCCAGTTCGTCGAACAGCTCGAACAACGCCTTCACCATGGCACCCTGCAGAACCGCGTAGCCCGCGCCCTCCGCCACGTCGAACAGGCGTGAGCCGACGATGGCTCCGGTGTCGGTCTTGGCTTCCATGACGTGCGCCGTGACGCCGAACCGCCTCGCCCCCTCGTAGACGGCGAAGCTGACCGGCGCCCAGCCCGGACGGTCGGGCGGCCCGGGATGGAAATTGTAGCAGCCGTATCCGGCCGCGTTCAGCATCCACTGCGGCACGACGACGTCGGTCGTGAAGCCGATCAGCCGCGCATTCAGCAGGACGTCGAGGCCGATGCCGTCGAGGGCCGGCCGGTCGGGGACCGGATGGATCCTGACATCCCGATTGTGGCGGCGCAGCCCCTCTGACACGGCATGGACGAACTGCGGCACGCGGCAGATCAGAATGATGTCCTTGATCATGGCGCTTCCCCGCTGGGGGCCGATTGCCGCGACGACGGGCGCCGGCTCCCGCCCGGTATCATGCCGCCTTCCGTCCGCAGGATCGATCCCTCACCTCGCGACCGCACGCGAGAGACGCTCGCGATCGATACCGTACCGAGGTGGATCGGCCGGCCGCTCCGCGTTGCCGGAGGCCGCCGGTCGGACCCGTTTCCACGGTCGAATCGTCCGGGTCGAGCCGACTCCGATCTCAATCCTGACAAGGCCTTGGCACCGATGCGCCGCGCGACTGAAGGGCGCTGAGGCGAACCCGTCCGCGGCGGGGTTTCGCCTTGCGGAGTGCGGTGCGGTACATTAGTTCTCCTCCAAGCTGGTGGGGGCCGGACGGGCTTCGATCGCTGCCTTGAAGGCTCCGCCGCGGGCCGCGCGGAGGGACCATGCCGGGGCTTCTCGACCAATATCTTCCACTGGTGATCTTCATCGCCGTGTCGCTGGTGATCGCCGGCGCGCTGCTGGTGGTGCCTTTCGTGGTGGCGTTCCAGGCTCCCGATCCCGAGAAGCTCTCGGCCTACGAGTGCGGGTTTAACGCCTTCGACGACGCTCGCATGAAGTTCGACGTGCGCTTCTACCTCGTGTCGCTGCTCTTCATCATCTTCGATCTCGAAGTCGCGTTCCTGTTTCCCTGGGCCGTGGCTTTCCACGACGTCGGACTCTTCGGGTTCTGGTCCATGATGGCCTTCCTCGGCGTCCTGACGATCGGCTTCATCTACGAATGGAACAAGGGCGCCCTCGAATGGGACTGATCCTCGACAAGACCTCACCGGCTCCGGGCGACACGCTCGTCGCGCCGGTGCCGCCCCAGGGCGGCCAGCCGCTCATCGACCCGCGCACCGGGCGCTCCATCCAGACGGACGACGCCTACTTCTCCGGCCTCAGCGGGCAGTTGGCCGACAAGGGCTTCATCCTTACCTCGACCGACGACCTCATCAACTGGGCCCGCACCGGCTCGCTGATGTGGATGACCTTCGGCCTCGCCTGCTGCGCGGTCGAGATGATGCACTTCTCCATGCCGCGCTACGATTCCGAGCGGTTCGGTTTCGCGCCCCGCGCCAGCCCGCGCCAGTCCGACCTGATGATCGTCGCCGGCACGCTGACCAACAAGATGGCGCCCGCCCTCCGCAAGGTCTACGACCAGATGCCGGAGCCGCGCTACGTCATCTCGATGGGTTCCTGCGCCAACGGCGGCGGCTATTACCACTATTCCTACTCGGTGGTGCGTGGCTGCGATCGCATCATCCCGGTCGACATCTACGTGCCGGGCTGCCCTCCCACCGCCGAGGCGCTTCTCTACGGCGTGCTGATGCTGCAGCGGAAGATCCGCCGCACCGGCACGATCGAGCGCTGAGCCGGCGTAGCCGCGCTACTCAAGGTGAACCGATGACGGACGCGATGACGCCGACGCACGAGGAGCTGGGCCAGCAGATCGCGTCCTCCTTCCCGGAGGGCGCGGTCCAGGCCAAGGTGGATCACGACGAGCTCACGCTGTCGGTCGACCGCGGCAACTATGTCGGCCTCGTGCGCTTCCTCAAGGACGACCCGCGCTGCCAGTTCATCAACTTCACGGACCTGTGTGGTGTCGATTATCCGCCGCGCGAGGAGCGCTTCGACGTCGTCGTGCATCTGATGTCGCCCAAGCACAACCGCCGCGTCCGCGTGAAGCTCAAGACCGACGAGGCGACGCCCGTCCCCTCGCTCACCGCCGTCTACCCCTCGGCCAACTGGTACGAGCGCGAAGCCTACGACCTGTTCGGGATCCTGTTCACGGGCCACCCGGACCTGCGCCGTCTGCTGACCGACTATGGTTTCGAGGGGCATCCGCTCCGCAAGGACTTCCCCATGACGGGCTTCGTCGAGAGCTGGTGGAACGACGCCGAGAAGCGCGTCGTCAACCAGCCGGTGAGGCTCACGCAGGACTACCGCAACTGGGACTTCCTGTCCGACTGGGAGGCGATGGACATCGCTTCCCTCCCTGGTGACGAGAAGGCTTCTCGGGCGCCCGTCGACGAAAAGCCGAAGACCACATGAACGACCAGAGCATCCGCAACTTCTCCATCAACTTCGGGCCGCAGCACCCCGCGGCCCACGGCGTCCTGCGCCTCGTGCTGGAGCTCGACGGCGAGATCGTCGAGCGCGTCGACCCGCATATCGGCCTGCTGCACCGCGGCACCGAGAAGCTGATGGAGTCCCGGACCTACGTCCAGAATATCGGCTACTTCGACCGGCTCGATTACGTGTCGCCGATGAACCAGGAGCACGGCTTCTGCCTGGCCATCGAGAAGCTGCTCCAGATCGAGGTGCCGCGCCGGGCGCAGCTCATCCGCGTGCTCTACTGCGAGATCGGCCGCATCCTGTCGCACCTCCTCAACGTCACGACGCAGGCGCTCGACGTCGGCGCGCTGACGCCGCCGCTGTGGGGCTTCGAGGAGCGCGAGAAGCTGATGGGCTTTTACGAGCGCGCCTCGGGCGCGCGGCTCCACGCCAACTATTTCCGTCCCGGCGGCGTCCACGCCGACCTGCCGGTCCGGCTCGTCGAGGATATCGGCGCCTTCTGCGAGCCCTTCCTCAAGGTGGTGGACGACCTCGAGGCCCTGTTCATCGACAACCGCATCTTCAAGCAGCGCAACGTCGACATCGGCATCGTCACGCTGGACGAGTGCTGGGCCTGGGGCTTCTCGGGCGTGATGGTGCGCGGCTCGGGCGCCGCCTGGGACTTGCGCAAGTCCCAGCCCTACGAGTGCTACGAGGAGATGGAGTTCGACATCCCGGTGGGCACCCACGGCGACAACTACGATCGCCAGGTGATCCGCATGGAAGAGATGCGCCAGTCCACCTACATCATGCAGCAGTGCGTGAAGAAGCTGCTGGAGCCGGGCGGGCAGGGGCCGATCTCGACCCGCCAGGGCAAGGTGGCGCCCCCGCCTCGCGCCGAGATGAAGCGCTCGATGGAGGCGCTGATCCACCACTTCAAGCTTTACACCGAGGGCTTCCACGTGCCGGCCGGCGAGGTCTACGCCGCCGTCGAATGCCCCAAGGGCGAGTTCGGCGTTTATCTCGTGTCGGACGGCACCGACAAGCCCTACCGCTGCAAGATCCGCGCGCCCGGCTACGCCCATCTCCAGGCCATGGACTTCATGTGCCGCGAGCACATGCTGGCCGACGTGTCGGCCATCCTGGGCTCGCTCGACATCGTCTTCGGCGAGGTCGACCGCTGATGAGAGCCTGGGGCGCCGCGCTGGCCCTGCTGCTCGCGGCCGTCTCGGCCGCCGCCGCCCAGGCCGCCACCTCCGTGGCGCAGCTCCTCAAGGACGGCTACGAGATCAAGACCGCCTTCGCCGACACGGGCGGGGGCGCCTACATCATCCTGCAGCGGGGCACCTCGGCCTATCTGTGCCACAGCGCGCCCCGCCAGACCTGCGAAAAGATGAATTGACGGGACCGTCATGACCGTTCGGCGCCTCGCTGAGATCCAACCCGACAGCTTCGACTTCACGCCCGAGAACCGGGCCTGGGTGGACCGGCAGATCAAGAAATACCCGGAAGGGCGGCAGGCCTCGGCCGTCATGGCGCTGCTGCGCCGCGCCCAGCAGCAGCATCACGGCTGGCTGCCCAAGCCCGCCATCGAGAAGATCGCCGACCTCCTCGGCATGCCGTACATCCGCGTGCTGGAGGTCGCGACCTTCTACACGATGTACAACCTGAACCCGGTGGGCAAGTTCTTCATCCAGTTCTGCGGCACCACGCCCTGCGTGCTGCGCGGATCCAACGACATCAAGGCCGTGCTGGAGCAGCGCGTCGGGCCGATGGACGGCATCTCGGCCGACGGCAACTTCTCCTGGCTCGAAGTCGAGTGCCTGGGGGCCTGCTGCAACGCGCCCATGGTGCAGATCAACGACGACTATTACGAGGATCTCACGCCCGAGAACTTCAACAAGCTCCTCGACGATCTCGCGGCCGGGCGCGAGGTGAAGCGCGGGTCGCAGACCGGGCGCCTCACCTCCGAGCCCGAGGGCGGCCTCACGACCCTCACCACCTGGTACGGCGAGAAGGGCGATGTCGACCGCTTCGACACCGAGCACGTCGTCGACGGCGAAGACGTGCTGACGGCCGCCGACCGCGACCCGGCCCTGTCGGACGCGCTCGATGCGCGCGAGGGTGAGCGGGCGTCCGAGGCGCAGGGCACCTCGCCGTCGCAGGAGGTGCCGGGCCGCGCCGCGGCCGAGAAGGCCGCGCAGGACAAGACGCAGGGCGACATGGGCCACGGCGGCCTGAGTGGCCAGCGTACGGGCGGCACGGCCCGTCCGGTCGGCTCCGTCGCCGACACCAAGACCCGAACCGACGATCCCGTCGGTACGGACCAGGTGGAGTCCGGGGGCGTCCACAAGTCCAGCCCCGAATCCGACGCCGACCGGCAGGAACAGCCCGCCACGCCGCCCGCCGACGCCGAACGCGGCCAGACCGGTCCCGGCTCGCCGGCCTCCGGCCCCGCCGCCTCCAACGACGACAAGCCCTGAAGGGGGAAGAGCGATGCTCGACGACAAGGACCGCATCTTCCGCAACCTCTACGGCATCGGCGACTGGCGCCTCGAAGGCGCGCGCAAGCGCGGCACCTGGGACGGCACCAAGGGCATGCTGGAGAAGGGCAAGGACTGGATCATCAACGAGATGAAGGCTTCGGGCCTGCGCGGCCGCGGCGGCGCCGGTTTCCCGACCGGCCTGAAGTGGTCCTTCATGCCGAAGCCCGACCCGGCGCGGCCCGCCTATCTCGTGGTCAACGCCGACGAGTCGGAGCCCGGCACCTGCAAGGACCGCGAGATCATGCGCAATGATCCGCACATGCTGATCGAGGGCTGCCTCGTCGCGTCCTTCTCGATGCACGCCAACGCCTGCTATATCTACATCCGCGGCGAATACGTGCTCGAGGCCGACCGGCTCGACGCCGCGATCGACGAGGCCTACGAGGCCAACCTCGTCGGCCCCAACAACGTCCACGGCTACCCCTTCGACATCTTCCTCCACCGCGGCGCCGGCGCCTACATCTGCGGCGAGGAGACCGCGTTGCTGGAGTCGCTGGAGGGCAAGAAGGGCATGCCGCGGCTGAAGCCGCCTTTCCCCGCCAACATGGGCCTCTACGGCTTCCCCACGACGGTCAACAACGTCGAGTCGATCGCGGTGGCGCCTACCATCCTGCGCCGCGGCGGCGCCTGGTTCGCCGGCATCGGCCGCAAGAACAACACGGGCACCAAGCTCTTCTGCGTGTCGGGCCACGTCAACAAGCCCTGCAACGTCGAGGAAGCCATGTCGGTGCCGTTCCGCGAGCTGATCGACCGCCACTGCGGCGGCGTCCGCGGCGGCTCGGACAACCTTCTCGCCGTGATCCCCGGCGGCTCCTCGGTGCCCTGCGTGCCGGCCCACGAGATCATCGACGCGCCGATGGACTTCGATTCGCTGCGCGACCTGAAGTCCGGCCTCGGCACCGCGGCCGTGATCGTCATGGATCGGTCGACCGACATCATCCGGGCGATCGCGCGCATCAGCTACTTCTACAAGCACGAGAGCTGTGGCCAGTGCACGCCCTGCCGCGAGGGCACGGGCTGGCTGTGGCGCGTGATGACCCGCATGGCGGAGGGCCGCGCCCAGAAGCGCGAGATCGACGCTCTGCTGGAGGTGACGACGCAGCTCGAAGGCCACTCCATCTGCGCGCTCGGCGACGCGGCGGCCTGGCCCGTGCAGGGCCTCATCCGCCACTTCCGGCCGGAGATCGAGGCCCGCATCGACAGCTACATGGCCAACCCTCACCCCGAGCCGATCCGCATCGCGGCCGAGTAGGGGCGGGGCCACCGGCTTTGTGCCGCATTGAGGCGCCGGGCGACCGGCGCCAATTGTATGACGAGGGCGGCGATCGATGCCGCGACGCCGATGGGATGGGCTACCGCTCGCTCGCGGCGTGGTTCTTGAAGGCTCGGCCTTGAAGGGAATGCGATGACCAAGATCGTCGTCGATGGGCGGGAAGTCGACGTCCCGGCGGATTACACGCTGCTGCAGGCCTGCGAGGCCGCGGGCGCCGAGATCCCGCGCTTCTGCTTCCACGAGCGGCTGTCGATCGCCGGCAACTGCCGCATGTGTCTCGTCGAGCTCAAGGGCGCGCCGAAGCCCGTCGCGTCCTGTGCCTGGGGCGTGCGCGACTGCCGCTCCGGCCCGAACGGCGAGGCCCCCGAAGTCTCCACCAAGTCGGCCGTCGTGCGGAAGGCCCGCCACGGCATCATGGAATTCCTGCTGATCAACCATCCGCTCGATTGCCCGATCTGCGATCAGGGCGGCGAGTGCGACCTGCAGGATCAGGCCATGTCGTTCGGCGTCGCGGGCTCGCGCTTCCACGAGAACAAGCGCGCCGTCGAGGACAAGTACATCGGTCCCATCGTGCGGACCTCCATGAACCGCTGCATTCACTGCACGCGCTGCGTCCGTTTCACCTCCGAGGTGGCCGGCACGGGCGACGTCGGCGCCATCGGCCGCGGCGAGGACATGGAGATCACCACTTACCTCGAATCCGCCATGGGGTCCGAGCTCCAGGGCAACGTCGCGGACCTGTGCCCCGTCGGCGCGCTGCTCCAGAAGCCTGCCGCCTTCAAGGCCCGCCCCTGGGAGATGACCAAGACCCAGGGCATCGACGTGATGGACGCGCTGGGCTCGAACATCCGCATCGACTCGCGCGGCCGCGAGGTGCTGCGCATCCTGCCGCGCATCAACGACGACGTGAACGAGGAGTGGATCTCCGACAAGACCCGCCACATCGTCGATGGTCTCAAGGCCCAGCGACTTGATCGCCCCTACGTGCGGCGCGACGGCCGCTTGGCACCCGCCACCTGGGCCGAGGCCTTCGCGGCGATCGCCGCCAAGGTGAAGGGCACGGTGCCGCGGCGCCTGGGCTTCATCGCCGGCGACCTCGCCAGCGCTGAGGACATGTTCGCCTTCAAGGCCCTGGCCGACCGCCTGGGCTCGCCCAACCTCGACTGCCGCCAGGACGGCTCGAAGCTGCATCCGAAGCACGGCCGCGCTTCCTACCTGTTCAACGCCACGGTGGCGGGGATCGAGCGGGCCACGTCGCTGCTCATCATCGGGTCGAACCCGCGCCGCGAGAGCCCCGTGCTCAACGCCCGCATCCGCAAGCGCTGGCTCATGGGCAACTTCCCCGTCCAGGTGATCGGCGAGCGGGTCGACCTCACCTACACCTACGACTACCTCGGCGCCGGCACCGACACGCTGAAGGACCTCGCGTCCAAGGTCGAACGGGCCGGCGAGCGGCCGATGGTCATCGTCGGGCAGGGCGCCCTGACGCGCGCCGACGGCGCCGCCGTCCTGGCGCTGGCCGCCAAGGTGGCCCAGGGTCTCGGCGCGGTCGCCGAGGGCTGGAACGGCTTCTCGGTGCTGCACACGGCGGCTTCGCGCGTCGCGGGCCTCGACCTCGGCCTCGTGCCGGGCGAGGGCGGGCTCGACGCGCTCGCCATGGCGGAGCCGGGCGCGCTCGACGTGCTGTTCCTGCTCGGCGCCGACGAGGTCGCGGTCGCGCCGGGCGCCTTCGTGGTCTACCAGGGCTCGCACGGCGACCACGGGGCGCACCGCGCCGACGTGATCCTGCCGGGCGCCGCCTACACGGAGAAGACGGGGCTCTACGCCAACACGGAGGGGCGCGTGCAGCAATCCGACCGGTCCGTCTTCCCGCCCGGCGAGGCGCGCGAGGACTGGGCGATCCTGCGGGCCCTGTCGGACGTGCTCGGCGCCCGCCTGCCCTTCGACAGCTACCGCGCCGTGAAGACCGCGCTGCAGGCTGCCGTGCCCCACATGGCGCGGGTCGAGCAGCTCGTGCCGGCCGAGGGCGACGTGCTGGGCAGCCTCGCGGCGCTCGGCGGCGAGGTCGACCGGGCGGGGTTCCGCTCGGCCGTGCAGGACTTCTACCTCACCAATCCCATCGCGCGCTGCTCGGCCGTGATGGCGGAATGTTCGGTCCTGGCCCAGGGCCACATGCAGCAAGCGGCGGAGTGAGGGGATGACCGACGGTTCTGCCGTGTCCTTGTGGCTGAAGCTCCTGGAGAGCGTGGTCTTCGCGGTCGTCGTGCTGGTCTACGTGGCCTACGTGCTCTACGCCGACCGCAAGATCTGGGCGGCCGTGCAGCTCCGGCGGGGTCCGAACGTGGTCGGCCCCTGGGGCCTGCTGCAGAGCTTCGCGGACTTCCTGAAGTTCGCCCTGAAGGAGCCCATCATCCCGGCGGGCGCCAACAAGGGCGTCTTCCTGCTGGCGCCCGTCGTCACCGGCACCCTGGCGATCTCGGCCTTCGCGGTCATCCCGGTCAACTTCGGCTGGGCGGTCGCCAACCTCAACGTCGGGGTGCTTTACCTCTTCGCCATCTCGTCCCTGAGCGTCTACGGCGTCATCATGGCCGGCTGGGCGTCGAACTCGAAATATCCCTTCCTGTCGGCCCTGCGCTCGGCCGCCCAGATGGTGTCCTACGAGGTGTCGATCGGCTTCGTGATCGTCACGGTGCTGCTCT
>CAXTFP010000035.1:0-11820 GCA_964243135.1 uncultured Lichenihabitans sp. | reverse complement strand
GGGTGAAGCCGGGCGCCGAGAAGGTGCGCGAGCCGCGCGAGCCGAAGGAGAAGCCGCCGCCCGCCCGGGCGTCGGCGGGCGCGGTGCCGGCCGGCACGAGCGTCACCAGCGCCAGCACGAGCGCCGTGGCGTGGAGGGAGCGGCGAAGGAAGGGGGACGCGGAATACATGGCGGACCTGCGAAAGCGGAGCGGAATCCCCGCCTCCCCGGATATGGTGATGGCGGCCCAGCCGCCGCAAGGCTGCCAGCTCCCGGACGCTGTCATGACGCCGCGGCGCGCACCTGCAGGACGTTGTCGATGAACTCCCGCGCGCTGGCCGACCATGTGAAGGCCCGCGAGAAGGCGAGCGCCCGCGCCCGCGGCACGGCCAGGGCCGCCCGGCAGGCCTCCCCGAGGTCGTCGCGCAACACGCCCGCGTCGCCCGAGCCGATGACGTCGCGCGGCCCCGGCACCGGATAGGCCGCGACCGGCAGCCCGCTCGCCAGAGCCTCCAGCATGACGATGCCGAACGTGTCGGTGCGGCTCGGGAAGACGAAGACGTCGGCGCTGGCGTAGACCGCCGCCAGATCCTCGCCGGTGCGCAGGCCGAGGAAGCGCGCCGCGGGATAGCGGGCCTCGAGCGCGGCCCGCGCCGGCCCGTCGCCGGCCACGACCTTGGTGCCGGGCAGGTCGAGGCTCAGGAAGGCCTCAAGGTTCTTCTCCACCGCGACCCGGCCCACGGTGAGGAAGATGGGGCGGGGGAGGTCCAGCACGGAGCGGTCGCGCGGGTGGAACAGTTCGTGGTCGACCCCGCGCGACCAGCGCATGACGCGCTCGAAGCCGCGCCCCCGCAGCTCCGCCGCGACGGTCGGCGTCGACACCATGACGCCGCGGCCGGCGTTGTGGAAGCGGCGCAGCCAAGCGTAGGACCAGCCGCGCGGGACGGGCGCGCGGGCCGCGAGATAGTCGGGAAAATGGGTGTGGTAGCTCGTGGTGAAGAGCCGCCCCGCCCGGAGGCAGTGGCGCCGCGCCGCGAGGCCGACCGGCCCCTCGGTGGCGACGTGGACGTGGTCGGGGCGCATCGCCTCGATCCGAGGCCCGAGCCGCCCCGCCGTCACGCAGGCTAGGCGGATGTCGGGATAGGTGGGCATGCGCATCGTCGGCCAGCCCTCGGGCGTCGCCGTCACGATCTCGGCACCGAGCCCCGGGGCTTCCCGCTTCAGGGCCTCAATGGAGCGCAGGACGCCGTTCACCTGCGGGTGCCAGGCATCCGTCGCGACCAGGATCCGCATCAGGCCGCGGCCTGGGCGGCCTCCGGGGCGACGTCGGCATCCGTCTCCGCCGCGGCGGCGTGCTCGCCCAGCGTCTGCCAGCGGATCACTTCGAGGCGTCCATCCCCGTGCTCGGCCACGAAGGTGCAGGACTCGACGAAGTCGCCCGTGTTGACGTAGGTGATGCCGCCGATGGTCCGCAGGGCCGCGTGGTGGATATGGCCGCAGATCACCCCGTCGACCCCGTGGCGCGCCGCCTCCTGCGCCAGCGTGTCCTCGAAGTCCCCGATGAAGCTGACGGCGTTTTTGACTTTCAGCTTGGCCCAGGCCGAGAACGACCAGTAGGGGAAGCCGAGGCGGCGGCGGACGATGTTGAACCAGGTGTTGGTGACGAGGGCCGTAGAATAGGCCCAATCGCCCAGGTGGGCGAGCCACTTCGCGTGGCGCACCACGATGTCGAAGTCGTCGCCGTGCGTGACCAGGAAGCGCCGCCCGTCGGCCGTGAGGTGCACGGCCGTGCGCATCACCTCGACGCCCCCGAAGGTCATGCCGACATATTGCCGCGCGAACTCGTCGTGGTTGCCAGGGATGTAGACCATCCGGGTGCCCTTGCGCACCTTCCTCAGCAGTTTCTGCACGACGTCGTTGTGGCCCTGCGGCCAATACCAGCCGCTCTTCAACTTCCATCCATCGATGATATCGCCGACCAGGTAGATCACGTCGGCGTCATGATGCCTGAGGACGTCGAGCACCAGCTCGTGCTGGCAGCCGCGGGTGCCGAGGTGGAGATCGGAGATGAACAGGGCCCGGAAGCGCTCGGTCTTCTGCGTCATCGCGATGCTCCGCACTCCATCATCGACGCTGGTGGACTCGGGCCACGTCGATCGGCTGAGATGGATGGTGGCCTCTCGTTGCGGGGCGGCTCGGGTGAACCGGTCGCGGTGATGGGCACGGTGTAGGCCCCGTTGCGTTGCACCCGTGTGACGGTGCTCGACAATGGCGTGGATGGGGCCTTGCCGCAATCCGATCGGAGCAGAAGCCGGGACAGGGTGGCTTTGCTGCAACGGTGCCGCTCACGGCCGGGCCGCGATGCCGTTCGATATTTCGGACGAAATCGTCTACCATGGCAAACGATATGGGAGGACGGCAGCCGTGGGCGTCGAGGGTCAGGACAAGGCGAAGGCGCTGGAAGCCGGGGCCACGGCGCTGTCGGGTCAACTCGGCCGCACGGTGCAGCGCCTGCGCAAGGCCTACAACCTTTCATTGTCGGAGCTATCCGAGCAGGCCGGGGTAGCGAAATCGATCATCAGCCAGATCGAGCGCAACGAGACCAACCCGACGCTGGCCACCATCTGGCGCCTCGCCCAGGCGCTCGACGTGTCGATCGACAAGGTGCTGCAGGGCGCCGAGGACGAGCCCTTCATCGAGAAGACCGCCCGCCCCGACATGCCCATGCTGCTGTCGGACGACGGACGCTGCCGCCTCGCCATCATCGGCTGGATCAAGACGGTCGAATGGCTGCAGTGGTACGATTTCTACGCCGAGCCCGGCGGCGCCCTCGAATCGGACGCGCACCAGCGCGGCTCGGTCGAGTGCCTGTCGGTGCTGGAGGGTGAACTCGAAGTGTCGGTCGGCGGCCGGGTCGAGCGCGCCCGGGCCGGCGACACGCTGCGCTACCGCTGCGACCGGCCTCACGTCATCCGCAACCGGGCCGAGGCGCCGGCCCACGCGACTATGGTGTGTATCCTGAAGGCGGCCGTGATGGATTGAGGGCGGTCCCGTCCTACGTCATCGGTAGGATCGAAGATTGACTTCAACCTTCGCTCTCGAAAAAAGTGTGTCGCTTCGTCCGATGATCTTCAGAAGTAAGCACCGAAGGCCTCGGCCGGCGTTTTTTCGTCGATTTGGACAGACCTCAAGTACCTCTGCCGTTCGGCGGGTAGAATGAAATTCTCCAACCTGATCTGGTCGAGGAAGAACGGATTGTCATACCGGCGTCCCATGATTCCGAAGAAAAGTTGTAGAATGCCCCCGACGTACACCGCCTTTCTCCCGAGAGTGTCCCTGATGAAGACACCGAGAGGTGCGGCGTAAGATCCACATGAGAGGAGAGCGACATCGAATTGTAGCATGCTCAAGTCTCGCTTCATCGCATCCAGCGTTCCAAACCAATTGTCATGCGGATAGAAATCCGGAGATAGACCGCTGTAGGTGATGGGTGTATTGTATGTCACTAGTCTAAAATCAGGATATTCCAAATCACGAAAGAAGGAATGTCTTTTCTCAAAGTGACCTTCGATCGACTCTCCAAAAGGACATATGACGAGCACGGTTTGCCCGGCCAATGTTTCAGCAAAAGCTCTGAAGAGCGTCGATCGACCGTGAGTCATTCTTTCGACGAAAGCGTAGGGGTAGAAAGCGGCGTCAGGTCTCTTGGCCGCAATACCTTGCAGCATGACTTCGGCCTGTGAGCCGAACTGCTCATCAACTTCATGAAAAGTCGGATGGAGAGTATCGGGAAGGAATTTGGTCAGGAGCTTGGCCCCGACGAGGAATTGGAGTTCTGTCACTTCGTAACAGGACAGCAGACACTCGCAATAGCGTGCCACATTGGCAGGATCATCTATCCTATCGTAATAACCATTGTATCGCTTGACGATGTCAACCTGGGGCAGGACGGCCGCGAGAGCCGCATCCGGACCACTCTGCTGTCGCTGGAAGGCATATTGGACGACGAGATCTGTATCGCTTCCACCGATCCGGCCGAAAAACCCCGGCGATTGTCCCCTCAAAAATCCTGTGACAGTCGCGTAGCACTCGTCAAGGCTTGGGCAGAGCGAAAGAGATCCGCTGGTTGGAGACATGACGGCGCCTGAAAACCCGAAGAGATGCCTTGACCGTGAACACCGTTCGTCGCTCCCAGAAAGATCTATCCTCAGCAGCGCTGATCAGCAAGCGACAGCCTGCCTTTCATTGCCACGGGACTAAGGCACGGAACTGACGAAGGGATTCGGTGTCGCCGGTGCGGTATCCTCAGGTCTGACTTCGGTCGAGATGGAAGCGATCTCAGTCTCTTGACCGATCGGCTCGACCGCATCCCGGGGAACCAAGGTTGGTGACTCTCAAACTCACGGAATCGATCGCCAATCCCGTTCATCTCCCATTCGGCCGCCGACCCACACAGATCGAGTCAAGACGCCCGCGACGCCGCCGCAATGGCGTGGCTGTGTCATCCTGCGCGGGGGGGATGGCCGATGGAGGCTCGCTCCGCCCCGCCCACCGCAGGGCGACGTCCCGGATGTCGCCGCGTCCCGTCGGACTCGGCGCCGCGTACCCGCTGGAGAACTGCATGGATCGCCGCACTGTCGTCGTCGTCGAGGACGAGCCCCTCGTCCGGCTCACCGCCACCACCCTGTTCGAGGAGGCCGGCATCACGGTCGTCGAGTTCGCGGACGGGGACGCCGCGATCGACTACGTGCGCGACCACCAGGGCGACGTGGCGGCCATTTTCACCGACATCTATCTCCCGGGCGACACGGACGGGCTGGAACTGGCCGGCATCGTGTCGGCCACCTGTCCCGACATCGCCGTGCTGGTGACCTCGGGCAGCCAAGCCGCCAAGCCGCACGACCTCGGCCCTCGCGTCCGTTACGTCGCCAAGCCCTGGCACCCGCGCGAGGTGCTGAACACCATGCGCGAGGCCGTGCGGGCCGCCGCCTGATCCGGGCGCGGGCTGGGCGGTCGGCCGTGGCTCACTCGCCCACGTAGGACCGGACGCGCGTGCGGCCGTGGCTGAGGTCGCGCGCGAGCCCGCCCGAGGAGCCGCTGGGCTCGGCCTGGAGCGTGCCGGGCATGGCGGTCGCGTCTCGCGCCGCGTCGGCCGGAAACTCGAGGCCCGGAGCCGCGGCCGCATAGGCCGTGTCGGGTGCCGATGCGGCGAGGCGCTCATCGGTCGCCGTCACCTGGCCGGGCTCGATCGCGGCCGTGTCCATGGGGCCGTCGAACAGCGGCTGGTCGGCCCGGCTGGCGGTGAAGCCACCCGTGCCGGTGCCGGCCGGCGCATAGGCCATCTCGCCCGCGCCCGCCGATCCGGTGCCGCCGAAAGCGCTCCAGCCCTCGTCCCGCCATCCGGCCGCGCGCTCTTCCATGTCGACCGCGCCGTCGCGGTCGAGGATCTCCAGCACGTGGTCATAGGCGGCGCTGTCGGTCTGCACCGACAGGGCGAAGCCGCCGCGGCGCAGGCCCTCGGCGTAGAGGTGCCGGTCCTCGTCCGGCACGAAGAAGTCCTTCAGCGCTTCCCAGAAGCCGTGGTGATGGGCGGGCTCGGCCCCTACCGCCTCGCCGCCGGCCGCCCTGATGTCGCCCGGAGACACGCCCTGGGCCACGAGGGCCTGCCGGGCCGCGTCGGCGGCGTCCTGCGTGTCGAAGAAGGCCGTGACGGATCGGGGCGCGGCGTCCCGCCCGCGGTCGGCCGGCAGGTCCGCGGAGATGTCGTCGTAGGCCATGGCGGTCGTCCCCTTCGCGGGCGACGCGCGCGCCCTGCGCGACGGAAACGGGCGCTGCGCCGGGCGGTTCCCTGGCGCCGCGCGGCCGCCGACCCGCCCGGAGCGGTCGAGCTTTACCCTTCATTCATCATTGACGGCGATTAAGCATGACGGATCAAATTTAGAGCTCGTCCCATGAGCGCCACATCGACTGTCGCGGCTTCGCCCACCCACGGCCTCGTCCGGATCCTGCTCCGCGAGTATACGGCCGCCTCCGTCGAGGCCAATCCGCTCGACGCCTCGCGGCTCGACCTCGTCAAGCTGCGCGACGGCAATTACGCCGAGCCCTCCCTGGTGCCGTTCGACATCGTGGGCTCGGCCGCGCTGCGCAGTTCGGCGGCCGTGCAGGCCGGGCTTAACGCCCTGACCCTGGGCGGCTGAGGCCCGCATCGGGCCGGGGGCCGGGCGACGGAACCCTCACAGGTTTCGGAGATAGCCCGCCGGCTTCTGCCCCAGGATGCGCCACGTCCCCACGAGCCCGAGCCCGACCGTCACCACCAGCGCCGCCGCTGCGGCCTCGACCGCCGGCAGCCAAGCGAAGGTGAAGTCGAGGCCCATCACGCCCGTCACCACGCCATAGGCCGCCGCCGTGCCGGCCAGCACGCCGAACAGCGCCGTGCCGAGGCCCAGCATGCCGTATTCCAGAACGAAGGCGGCGAGGAGCCGCCGCCGCGTGGCGCCCAGCACCTTGAGCATGACGCTGTCGTAGACCCGCGCCCGGCGCCCGGCCGCGAGCGCGCCCGACAGCACCAGCACGGACGACAGGATGGTCACGGCCGAGGCCGCCCGCGTGGCCGTGCCGAGCTTGCCCACGAACCGGTTGACGGCGTCGAGCACGTCGCGCACCCGCACGGTGGTGATGGCGGGGTAGCGCTGCGCCACGTCGCGGGCCAGCGCCGTGTCGCGGGCCGGGTAGTCGGTGGGGAAGGCGGCCGTGGCGAGCGCCATGTAGGGCGCGCCGCGGAAGCTGTTGGGCGAGAACACCATCACGAAGTTGATGCCCATCGTCTGCCAGTCGATCTTGCGGAAGTTCGCCACCGTGGCCGTGATGGGGCGGCCGAGCACGTTGACCGTGACGCTGTCGCCGAGGTGGAGCCCGATGCCGTCCGCGAGCTCGCGGTCGAAGGACACGAGCGGCTTGCCGCCGTAGTCTTTCGGCCACCAGTCGCCCGCCACGACGCGCGAGCCCTTCGGCGCTGCCTCGGCGAAGGTGATGCCGCGGTCGCCCTCCAGCACCCAGGTGGCGCCCGGCTTGGCCGTGATCCGGTCGGCCGGCACGTCGTTCACCGCCGTGATGCGCCCGCGCAGGATCGGCACGTCCTCCAGCACCGCGGCCGGGGCGCGATCCTTGACGAAGGCCAGGAAATCCGGGGCATCGCGGTTCGGCACATCGGCGAAGAAGAAGGAGGGCGTGGCGCCGGGCCGCGCGTCGTTGATCTGGTGCTGGATGTTGTTGTCGATCAGCGCCAGCGTCACGAGCAGCGTCAGGCCGAGGCCGAGCGACAGAACCACCGCGCCCGTCAGCGCGCCGGGCCGGTGGATGTTGCCGAGCGCCAGGCGCAGCTCGACGTTGCGCGGCCGGGGCAGGGCGCGCGCCGCCGCCATGAAGCCCCAGGCGACGAGGCGCAGGGCCGCGAAGGAGGCCAGCGTCGCCGCGACGTCGTAGGCCGCGAGCCTGTGGTCCTCCGAGAAGCCCACCGCGCAGCCCGCCAGCGCCAGCACGGCGAGGGCCAGCGCCGCGCGGTAGCCGAGCCGCAGCCGGCTCGGCTCGGGCTCGACGGCGTCGCGGAACAGGGCGGACACGGGCACGTCGTGCACGCGGCCCAGCGTCGGCAGCGAGAAGACCAGCGCCGTGAGGAAGCCGTAGAGCGCCCCGAGCATCAGCGCGCCGGGGTGGACCGAGGGCACGAGAGGCAGGGGGATCAGCGAC
Source organism: uncultured Lichenihabitans sp. (assembly GCA_964243135.1). Classification (GTDB taxonomy): domain Bacteria; phylum Pseudomonadota; class Alphaproteobacteria; order Rhizobiales; family Beijerinckiaceae; genus Lichenihabitans. The sequence continues at coordinate 4,095 of CAXTFP010000035.1, read as the reverse complement.
CCGAAGCCCCAGGCCGCGATGAAAGGCAGCGAACCCCCCACGGCGACGCCGGCCGCGACGCCGAGGCCCGCCACCAGCATCACCTGGGCCAGTCCCATGGCGAAGACCGAGCGGCCGGGGGCGCCCAGTGCCTTTAGCACCGCGAGGCTCGCGCGCTTGCGCTCCATCGCGGCCTTGACGGCGTTGGCCACGCCGACGCCGCCCACCACGAGGGCCGTCAGCCCGACCAGCGTCAGGAACTGGGTGAAGCGGCCGAGGTTGCGATCGAACTCGGGCGACACGTTGTTGCGCGTCTTGATCTCCCAGCCGGCCTGGGGAAAGGCCGCGCGGGCGTCCGATACGAGGCGCCCGAGCGCCGCGTCGTCCTTCGCCCCGCCCATGTCGAGCCGCGCCGTGAACTTGGCGAGCGAGCCCGGCTGGATCAGCTTCGTCGCGTCGAGCCCGTCGCGGCTCATCAGCACGCTCGGCGCGAAGGCGATGCCGCCCGCGAGCCGGTCCGGCTCGCTTCGCAGCACGCCCCGGAGCGCGAAGCTGCCGGCGCCGATCTGCAGCCTGTCGCCGACCTTCAGGCCGAGCCGCCCCACGATGGCGTCGTCCGCCACGAGGCCGAAGGCGCCGTCCGCGGGCGCCAGGGCGCCGGCCAACGGCTGGGGCGGGTCAATCTCGACCGTGCCGGCGATGGGGTAGGCGCCGTCGACCGCCTTGACGTCGACCAGCCCGGCCTCCTCGCCGGCCCGCGCCATGGTGCGGGCCGTGACGACCTCGCTCAAGCGTCCGCGCGCGCCGAGCCAGGCCCGCTCCTCCGGCCCCAGCGGCTGCGACACGGTGGAGAAGGCCGCGTCGCCCCCCAGCACCGTGCGGCCCTCGCGCCCGAGCCCGTCCGACAGGCTGCCCGCGACCGAGCCGATCCCCGCGATGGCCGCGACGCCGAGCGCGATGCAGACGAGGAAGATCCAGTAGCCGCCGAGCCCCCCGCGCAGGTCGCGCCAAGCGAGCTTCAGGGCGACCGGCACGCGGAGGCCGGCCCCGCGCACCCGCGCGGGTGCCGTGCCCGGCTCGGCCCGCGCCGTCACGACAGCGCCTCGGCGCTGTCGCGGGCCTGGATCGCCGCGGCCCCCTCGATCCGGCCCGAGCGGATGCGGATCGTGCGGTCGCAGCGGGCCGCGAGCTGCACGTCGTGCGTCACCAGCACGAGGGTCGCGCCGCGTTCGCGCTTCGTCGCGAAGATCAGGTCCATCACGGAGCGGCCCGTCGCCTCGTCGAGGTTTCCGGTCGGCTCGTCGGCCACCAGCAGGGCGGGGTCGGGCGCCAGGGCGCGGGCCAGCGCCACGCGCTGCTGCTCGCCGCCCGACAGCTGCGACGGGTAGTGGCTGAGGCGCTCGCCCAGGCCCACGCCGCGGAGTTCCACGCCCGCGCGCGCGAAGGCATCGGCCCGGCCCGCCAATTCGAGCGGCACGGCCACGTTCTCCAGCGCCGTCATGGTGGGGATGAGGTGAAAGCTTTGAAACACGATGCCGATGTGCCGGCCCCGAAACCGGGCGAGCCGGTCCTCGTCGAGCCGGTCGATACGGGTGCCGTCCACCGTCACGCCGCCGCGCTCGGGGCGCTCCAGCCCCGCCAGCACGCTGAGCAGGGTGGACTTGCCGGACCCCGACGGACCCGTCAGGCCGACGGCCTCGCCCTTGCCGATGCTCAGATCGATGCCCTTCAGGATATGGACTCGGGCCGCCGCTCGCCCCAGACTCACATGCACATCGTCAAGTGAGATCGCAGCTTGAAGCATCATGCATCCTCGCGCCGCCAGGTTCGGCGGCCTCACCCATATGGGCGTCTCGGGCGGGGATGTCAGTCGGCCGCGGCCATTCTGTTCGCCGCGGCCCTCGGCGTCGGGACGTCCGCGCGCGCGGCCGGCACGTCGATCGTGGCTTTCGGCGACAGCCTGTCGGCCGGCTACCAGCTTCCGGCGCCCGCCGCCTTCCCGGCGGTCCTGGAGCGGGCGCTGCGGAAGGACGGCTTCGCCGTGACGGTGAGCAACGCGGGCGTGTCGGGCGACACGTCCCAGGGCGGCCTCGAACGGCTCGACTGGTCGGTGCCGGACGGGACCGACCTCGCGATCGTCGAGCTCGGTGCCAACGACATGCTGCGCGGCGTCGACACGGCCGTGACCGCGAAGAACATGGAGGCCATCGTGGCGGGCCTCCAGAAGCGCAAGATCAAGGTGCTGCTGGCCGGCATGTACGCCTCGCTGGAGCTCGACGCCGGCTACCGCGAGCGCTTCGCGGCCATCTTCCCGGGCCTCGCCCACCGGGCCGGCGTGCCGCTCTACCCCTTCTTCCTGGCGGGGATCATCGGCCATCCCGAGCTCCATCTCGCCGACGGGCTGCACCCGAACGCCGCGGGCATCGAGGTGATAGTAGCTAACATGCTGCCGACCGTGGAGGAGGTGCTGCGCGGCATGGGCGTCCAAGCGTCGGGGGTGAAGGGTTGATCACGGGCAGCATGCTCGCCGCTCCGTGGTGACGCCCGAGCGCCGCCCCCGCGTCCGGCGCCTCGTCCTCGGCGACTACAGGTCTTATCCGGCGCTCGACCTGTCCCTGTCGGGCGCCCCGGTGGTGCTCTGCGGCCCCAACGGCGCGGGCAAGACCAACCTGCTCGAGGCCCTGTCGTTCTTCACTCCCGGCCGCGGCTTTCGCCGCGTGGAGCTCGGCGAATGCGCGCGGGACGCGGGCTCCGGCGGGTGGGCCGCGTCGGTCGAGGTGGAGGACGGCGCCCGCGAGGTCGCGGCCGTGCAACTCGGCACCGGCCTGGAGCCGCCCGACGGCGGCCCCGTGTCGGCGGCGCGGCGCTGCCGCATCGACCGCGCCGCCGTGCCCTCCGCCAAGGGCTTCGCCGAGCACCTGCGCGTGGTGTGGCTGACGCCCGCCATGGACGGGCTGTTCTCCGGCCCGGCCTCGGAGCGGCGGCGCTTCCTCGACCGCATCGTCCTCACCGTCGACAGCGAGCACGGCACCCGCGTGTCGGCCCTGGAGCGGGCCCTGCGCAACCGCAACCGCGTGCTGGAGGAGGGCCGGCTCTCCGGCCGCATCGACGCCGCCTGGGCCGAGGCCGCCGAGCGCGAGGTGGCGGCGCTGGGCGTGGCAGTGGCGGCGGCCCGGCACGAGACGGTGACGCGGCTCGCCGCGCTGATCGCGGCCCACCGCGAGCCGTCTTCGCCCTTCCCCTGGGCCGACGTGTCGGTGGTGGGGGGCGTGGAAGCGCTGGTGGCGGCCCATCCGGCGCTCGACGCCGAGGACCGCTACCGGACCCTGCTGCGCGAGGGCCGCGCGCGGGACGCCGCGGCGGGCCGGACCTCCATCGGCCCGCACCTCAGCGACCTCGCGGTGCGCCACGGTCCCAAGGACGCTGAGGCCGCCCGCTCCTCGACGGGCGAGCAGAAGGCGTTGCTGGTCGGGCTGGTGCTGGCCTCGGCCCGGCTCGTCGCCGCGATGAGCGGCATCGCGCCTCTCGTGCTGCTCGACGAGATCGCCGCACATTTCGATCCGCTGCGCCGCCATGCGCTCTACGGAGAACTCGCGGCGCTGGGCGGCCACGTCTTCATGACGGGTGCCGACCCCGCGCTCTTCGCCGAACTCCGGGGCGCCGAACGCTTCGAGGTGGCGCCGGGGGACGTGCGTCCAAAAGGGTGAGGCCCGCGGGGGCGACGCCGGCAGGTTGCAACCGACCATCGTCATTGCCTAATCGATAGGCATCGAGCCTTGGAATTGCCACACCGTCGCCGGTCCGCGCCGCTGCGATGGCGCGGGGACCTCTGCTCCGCACGCGATCGAAGCTTGGCACGAGCCTTGAAAGGTCAGTACCACGCCGTCGCATGCTCTCGCGTGGCGGACGCCCTGTCGTGGATCGACCCGCTCCGAGCGGTGCCGCGCAGGGTCGGCAACCGGGGGATGCTGCGATGAAAATTGTGACCGCGATCATCAAACCCTTCAAGCTGGAGGAAGTTCGCGACGCCTTGACGGCCGTCGGCGTCCACGGCCTCACCGTCACCGAGGTGAAGGGCTACGGCCGCCAGAAGGGCCATACCGAGATCTACCGCGG
>CAXTFP010000034.1:0-12013 GCA_964243135.1 uncultured Lichenihabitans sp. | reverse complement strand
GGAGGACCTGAAGGGCAAGACCATCGTCAGCTACGGTCCGGGCTCGCCGCCGAAGATCGCCTTCGAGGTCACGCTGGCGAAGGCCGGCTTCGATTCCGAGCGGGACGTCACCTGGCTGAGCGCACCCTTCGAGCTCGTGGGCGAGACCGCGCATCGCGGCGACGCCCAGGCGGTCGCCCATCTCGACCCGTGGGCCTATGCGCTCCGCAAGCAATACGGCCTCGTCGAGCTCGCCGACACGCAGACGGGCGTCTACCAGGACCGGGTCTGCTGCGTGGTCGGCGCCAACGGGCCGTTCCTCGAGGCCAACAAGGACGCGGTACGCCGGATCGCGGCCGCCAATCTCGAGATCCACGACTATACGGCCGCCCACCCGGACGAGGTGGCGCAGTGGTATTTCGACATTCTCAAGCCCGGCATGCCGGTCGAGGATCTGCGCGATGACCTCGCGTCGCTGGTCTTCCACAACCATCCGGTGGGGCAGGCGCTGACCGACCAGATCCAGGCCTCGATCGAGGATCTGAAGCTCACCAAGGTCATCGATGCGTCGACGGACGCGGCGGAGCTCGCTCGGCACGTCACGCTCGACATCCTGGCCTGAGCGGTTATCGGCCATGAGCGACGCCATCCGATCGGCGCCCTCGTCCCTGGCGCTCCGGCGGGGGACCGGGGCGGTCTGGACCACGGGCCTCGTGGCCGCGGTCGCCTGGGCCGTGGCCGCCGTGGTGACGGTGGCGCTGCCCGACGTCGTGAAGTGGGGGAGCACGCCGCTCTTCGCCGCGATCGTCGGGGCCGGCGCGGTGCTGCTCGCCGCCCTGTCACCCGCCGTGCATCGCCTCGGCCGCGCCGGGCGCACCCTGGTCCATTACGGCCCGTGGTTCGTCGCCCTGGGCGTCTGGTTCGCGCTGTGGGAGCTGACCACCGCCAAGCTCGGCTGGCTCCCCAAGCCCTTCTTCTCGCCGCCGCAGGGGCTGCTCAACGTCTACGTGGTCGACTGGTCGCGCCTGCTGATCTGCATCGGCTACACGCTGCGCCTGTGGGCGCTCGGCTTCGGCGCGGGCGTCGCGGCGGGCTACGGGCTCGGGGTGGCGCTCGGCTGGTCGAAGCGCGTCAGTTACTGGGGCATGCCGATCCTCAAGCTGATCGGCCCCGTGCCGGCCACCGCCTGGATCCCCTGCACGTTCTTCTTCTTCCCGAGCACCTTCGCGGCCAGCGTCTTCATCGTGGCCCTCGCGGCCGGCATCCCGGTCGCGATCCTGACGGCCTCCGGGGTCGGCTCGGTCGATCGGGCCTACTACGACGTCAGCCGCGTGCTCGGCGCCGGCCCCTGGTACCTGATCGGCCGCGTGGCGATCCCGGCCTCGCTGCCGCACACCTTCGTGGGCCTGTTCATGGGCCTCTACACGTCCTTCGCCGTGATGGTGGTGGCCGAGATGCTCGGGGCGAAGTACGGGCTCGGCTGGTACATCCAGTTCCAGACGTCCTATTCGGCCTATGCGAACGTGTATGCGGCCCTGATCGTCATGGCGCTGCTGTGCTCCGGCATCGTGCGGCTGCTGTTCGCGGGGCGCGACCGTCTCCTCCAGTGGCAGAAGGGGTTTCTCTGATGTCCATCTTCACCCGAAGGACGGACGCGCCGGACCCGCCCGCTTCGGCCGGTGCGCTCTCGCTCGACATGTACAACATCGAGCACACCTACCCGCTGCGCGAGGGCACATTGCCCGTGCTCGATGACGTGACGCTTCGGTGCGAGGCGGGCTCCTTCACCGCGCTGATCGGCCCTTCGGGCTGCGGGAAGTCGACCCTGCTGCGCCTGGCCGCGGGCCTCGACCGCCCGACCTCCGGGGCCATCGACGCCGGCGGCGTCGCGGTGCGGGGACCGCACCATTCGCGCACGCTGATGTTCCAGGACGCCACCCTGTTCCCCTGGCGGTCGGTGTGGAAGAACGTCGCCACGGGGCTCGAAGCGCACGGCCAGTTGCGCGGGCAATCCGGCAAGGTGGATGCGGCGCTGGCGCGGGTTCAGCTCGGGGATTTCGCGAACGCCTATCCGCACCAGCTTTCGGGCGGCATGGCCCAGCGGGCCGCCCTCGCGCGGGCGCTGGTCAACGAGCCCGCGATGCTGCTGCTCGACGAGCCGCTGGGCAAGCTCGACTCGCTGACCAGGATGGTGCTGCAGGATGAGCTGGCCGCGCTGTGGATGCGGCTCGGCTTCACGGTTCTGCTCGTCACCCACGACATCGAGGAGGCGCTGCTGCTGGTGAGCCGCGTGGTCGTCTTCAGCGACCGGCCGGCGCGCATCAAGGCCGAGATCGCAGTCGACAAACCCTACCCGCGCCGCCGCGACGACCCGGACCTCATCGCCCTGCGCCGCACCGTGCTGGCGGCGCTCGGGCTGGATCTCGCGCCCTGATCGCCCTGCGTCACCTCCCCACCGTCCTGCTCGCGCTCGGCGGCACGACGGTGGCGGCCGCGCTGGCCTGGTGGGGCCTGACCTTCTGGCCGACGGTCAGCAACGACTACCTGTCGATCACGGATGCCGGCCGCTGCCTCGTCGCCGATTCCAGCCTTTGCCGGTTGGCCACCACGCTCTGCGGCGCACGGCATGTCGCGCCGGCTGCCGGCTACTCGCCCGTCATCCTGTGGTGCGGCGCCGCGGCGGCCTTCTGCGGGCTATGGTCGAGTGCCGCGCGTCGGCCCGACCCGGCGGGGTGACGCCATCCCGCGCCACGGCGACCGCTTCGGAGGCCGAGGCGATGATGATCGGATGAGGATCGACGTTCGGTGCCCCGCTCACGCGGCGTTTCCCGCACTGGGCAGCCGGACCGGCGCGAACTGGCCGTGCCCGTAGACGAGCGAGTGCCCCGCCAGCTCGGCGCCGTAGATGACCGACACCACGCTGCCGAGGATGATGCCGTGGCTGTGCCGCTCGATGATCTCCTCGACGGTGCAGTCCACGACGGCCAGCGCCCCTTCGAGGCCCGATGCGCCGGACGGCAGCTCCCGCCAGAGCGCTCCGTCGTAGCGGGCCGCGCCCCTGACCCCGCCGCGGCCAGCGAACCGCTCCGCCACGGCCTGCTGATCGGCCGACAGGACGTTGACGGCGAAATGCCCGTGCTCGCGGATCACCGGCCAGGCCGAGGCGGCGCGGTTGACGCAGATCAGCATGGTGGGCGGGTCCATGGACAGCGCCGTCGCACTGGTGGCGGTCAGCCCCGTGCGGTCCGCACCCATTCCCGCCGTGATGACGCTGACGCCGCCGACCAGGTGGCGCAGGGCGTGCCGGAGGTCGACGGCGTGGGTGTGATCGGGCGATCCAAAGGCTACCGCCATGTCGTCCCTCCCGGTCGGGCGATGATTCAGAAATCCGTCTGTCAGTCCCGTAGACATGGGGCTAGTCCGCTCCGGTGCCGACCCGCCAGCTTTGGGGCGGCTCCGTGCCGTTCACCGCGAAGTCGCCGACGATGCGGGCCTTGTAGACGCGGGGATTGTGGGAGCTGAGCGTGCGGGCGTTGCGCCAGTGCCGGTCCAGGGCCGAGGCCGCCTGGACCGCGGAAGCGCCGAGCGCGTCGAAGAGGAGCGTGGTGGCGTCGAGGATCAGGGTCGAGACGACGGGCTGGGCCTGGGCGCTCTCGATCTCGGCCAAGGCGAGCAGGCGGTCGAAGGGCTGGCCGGCGCGCAAGGCCCGGGCCACGCGTTCCACCCCCTCGGCGACCTTTCCGACGACGGCGCCCGCCGCATAGGCCGCGCCGCGGACCCGGCCCACCACCTCAAGGACCTGGGGATCCGCGGACGGGACGGCCGCGGCGGCATGCGTGTAGGAGCGTCGGCGGGCCGCGACGGCCGCCGCCAGCTCGGAAGCCGCGGCGCGGCCGATGCCGGCCAGCGTCGCGAGGTGGACGGTCTGGTAGAAGGGCAGCGTGTAGGGGAAGATCGTGCGGTCCTCGACGAGATCCTCGACCGCGACCGGCACGCCGTCGAACAGCGCCGTCCCGCTGGCGGTGAGCCGCTGGCCGAAGCCGTCCCAGTCGTCGAGAACCGTGACGCCCGGGCCGCGGCGCGGCACGAGGGCCGTGACCGAGGCGCCGTCCTCCGCCCGGGTCGCGGCCGCGTGCACCCAGTCGGCGTAGAGCGAGCCGGTCGTGTAGAACTTCCGGCCGTCGAGGCGCCAGGCGTCCCCGTCGCGGGTCAGGATCGTGTCGAAGCTGGCCTGCGGCGCGGCCCCCGCCTCGCTGCGCGCGCTGCCCACCGTCTCGCCCCGGGCGATGCGCGGGCTCCACCGCGCCCGCTTGGCGGGGTCGGGCGTCGACAGGATCTCCTCGACGAAGCCGAAATGGGCCCGCAACGCCTGGGCGACGTTGGAATCGGTCTCGGCCAGCTCGATCAGCAGGGCGAAGAGCTCCGGCAGCGTCGCGTCCGCGCCGCCCTCGGCGGCGGGGAGGCGGAGGGCCGTGAAGCCGGCCGCCTTCAGCCAGCCGATCGGCTCCGCCAGCGACCCGCGCTCCCGCTCGCGCGCGACCGCCCCGTCCCGAATGCGGGCGAAGATCGGCCGGAACCGGTCCGCGAGACCGTCGTAGCGGGGAGTGGGGCCGCCGCCCCAGGCGCTGTCCATCGCGGTCATGCGGAAGCCTCGGCCGGCACCGGCGCGCGGTATCCCGCGCCGGCATGGTTGGAGGGGAGCCGGGGACCCGTGCCGCCCAGCTTCTCGCGGAAGGTGCCGGGCCGGTAGGCCGCCGGGTGGAGGCCGCGCCGTTCGAGCTCCGGCACCACGAGGTCGACGACGTCGCGGAAGCCCTCGTCCATGACCGCGTAGGAGAGGTTGAAGCCGTCGATGCCGGTCTCGGCGATCCAGCCTTCGAGCATGTCCACCACCCGGCCCGGGCTCCCCGCCGTGACCGGGCTCAGCCCGCCGATGCCGAGGAAGGCCGCGATCTCGCGGATCGTCCAGACGCGGCCGGGGTCGGCCTCGCTCATGGCGTCGACGGCCGACTGGATGCCGGCGCTCTCGACGTGTTCGAAGGGGTCGTCGAGCCGGTAGCGGCTGAGGTCCACGCCCGTCCACCCCGACATCATGGCGAGCGCGCCCTCGTCCGACGCGTAGCCGCGGTAGTCGCTGAGCTTGGCTTGCGATTCGGCCTCCGTGCGGCCCGTGACGATCGTGTGCTCGGCGACGACCGGCACGCTCCGCGGCTCACGGCCGGCCTCCGCCAGCGCCGCCCTGATCCGGCCGACGGTGCGCTTCAGCGCGGACCGCGACGGCGAGCCCACGAAGATGCATTCGGCGTGGCGCGCCGCGAAGGCGCGGCCGCGGATCGACGCGCCGGCTTGGTAGAGCACGGGGGTGCGCTGAGGCGACGGCTCGCACAGGTGCGGCCCCTCGACGCTGAAGTGGGTGCCCCGGTGGTGGATCTTGCGCACGCCGGCCGGGTCGGCGTAGACGCCGCCCGCCTTGTCGCGGCGCACGGCCCCCTCGTCCCAGGAGCCCTCCCAAAGCTTGTAGCAGACCTCCATGAACTCGTCGGCGAGGTCGTAGCGGTCGAGGCGGCCGCGCTGGGCGGGGAGGCCGAAGTTGCGGGCCGCGCTGTCGCTCGCCGAAGTGACGATGTTCCAGCCGATGCGGCCCCGCGTCAGGTGGTCCAGGGTCGAGAAGCGGCGCGCCAGCGCGAAAGGGTGCTCGTAGCTGGTCGAGCAGGTCACGCCGAAGCCGAGGTGCTCGGTGACGGCCGCCATGGCGGGGACGAGCAGGAGCGGGTCGTTGATCGGCACGTGCAGCCCGTGCCGGAAGGCGACGTCGGCCGTGCCGCCAAGGACATCGTAATAGCCGTAGGAGTCGGCCAGGAACATCGCCGAGAAGCGCCCGCGCTCCAGGAGCCGCGCGAGATCCGTCCAGTGGCCGAGGTCCGTGTAGTGGGCCGAGCCGTCCCGGGGGTGGCGCCACAGCCCGGGGGACAGGTGGCTCGGCGTCGCCATCACGAAGGCGTTGAGGATGATGGGCCGGCTCATGGCGGGGTCAGCGGGCCGGCCGTCGGCCCGCGAAGGCCAGCACCAGGGCCAGGAAGATCAGCACGCCGGTGCCCACCTGCTGCCAGTAGAAGTTCCAGCCGATCAGCAGCAGCCCGTTGGCCACGAAGCCGAGCAGCAGCACGCCGAGCAGCGTGCCGGGCACGTTGGCGCGCCGCCGCGGGCTGAGCGAGGTGCCGATGAAGGCGGCCCCGATCGCGTTGAGCAGGTAGGCGTTGCCCGAGAAGGGCACGTAGGCGTCGACGTGGGCCGACAGCAGCAAGCCCGCCACGGCCGAGATGCCGGCGCTGAGCAGGTAGACCAGCCCCAGGGTGCGGGACACGGGCAGGCCGGAGTAGAAGGCGACCAGCGGCTGCGTGCCGGTGGCGCGCACTTCCCGGCCGAAGCGCAGCCGCTCCAGCGCGATCCACGTGCCCAGGGCCACGAGGGCCACGAGCCAGAGCGCCAGCGGGACGCCGAGCAGGGTGCCGTGCCCGAGGGTCGCCAGGGCGGGGCTCTGCCGCGCGGCCGAGATATAGACGGGGTTGCCGCCGTCCGTCGTGAGCTGCTGCAGGCTGTGGCCAATGAAGAGGCTGCCCAGCGTGGCGATGAAGGGCGTGATGGACAGGCGGGCGATCAGCAGCGCGTTGAACAGGCCGAGCCCCAGGCCCGCCAGGATGCCATAGAGCGCCCCGAGCCACACCGGCTGGCCCGCCGCCACGGCGGCCACGAGGGCGAGGCTGCCGAGGTCGACGGCCGTGCCGACCGACAGGTCGGTGCCGCCCGACGCCACCGTCAGCGTCATGCCGAGCGACACGATGGCGGCCAGCGCGACGTTGTTGACGAGGACGCCGGTGACGTTCGACACCGTGAGGAAGCCCGGCGCCGCGACCGAGAAGAAGAGCAGCACCGCCGCCAGGGCGGCCGGGACGCCGAACCGCAGCCAGTCGGCCGCCTGCCGCGCGGGCGGGGGGGCCGCGATCGTGTCGAGGCTCATCGGCGGCGCTCCCGGGCGAGGCCGGAGGTGGCGCCGACCACGGCCAGGATCAGCGCGCCCTCGATGCCGTTGACCCAGTAGGTCGAGGCATGGAGCAGCTGGAAGCCGTTGGCGAGGGCACCGAGGAACACGGCCGCCGCGAAGGTCCCCCACACCGTGGGCACGAGCCGCCGCGAGAAGACCACGCCCAGGAAGGCGGTCGCCACCGTGGGCAGCAGCATGTCGGCTGAGCCGGGCGTGCTGCCGCTGAGGAACGCCACCGACACCAGCGCAGCCAAGCCGCCGAAGAACCCGCTGGCGAGGTAGGACCCCGCCACGTAGCGCCGGATCGACAGGCCCGCGGCGGCGGCCGCCTCGCGATGGCTGCCGACCGCCGTGGCCCGCAGGCCGACGCGGCTGAACCCGAGCCCGAGCGCCAGGGCCGCCGCCACCGCGACCAGCGCCCAGCCCGACACGGGGACGCCGAGCGGCCCCGGCCCGCCGAGCCAGTCCACGAGCGCCGAGGCGGCCGGGACGGGGGAGTTTCCCGTCAGCACGAGCTCCAGCCCGGCCGCGACGTTCATGGTGGCCAGCGTGGCGAGGAGCGGCGGGATGCCGAGCAGCAGCACCGCGACCGCGTTGACGGCGCCGACCGCGAGGCCGGTGGCGAGGGCGGCCGCGGCGGCTGCGGGGTCCGGCCAGCCCGCCTGGCTCGCCACCGCGAAGACGGCGGCCGACAGGCCCAGCGTCCCGGCCAGCGACAGGTCGATGCCGCCCGCGATCACGTCCGTGCCGCCCGTGACGAGCACCAGCGTCAGGCCGAGCCCCAGGAGGCCGAGCACCGCCGACTGCGACAGCACGAGCCCGACGTTGACGGGCGACAGGAAGCTCGGCGCCTCGACGGCGAACAGGGCCAGGATGGCGAGGCAGACGAGGAGCGAGCCGGCGCGCAGCGCCTTCGCGGCGAGATCGGCGGCCGAGCCGTAGGGGCGCCGGGCCGGGCGGCCGTCATCCGGCGACGGCGCGAAGCGCGCGGCCCCGAGGGCGACGTCACGCGACATGGGGAACCTCGCGGGCCGACGCGGCGCCCGTCAGGGCCGCGTTGAGGAGACGGTCGGGGCTGGTCTCGGCGGCCCGCTCCTCGGCCACGACCGCCCCGCGGTACAGGACCAGGATGCGGTCCGCGATGCCGATGAGCTCGTCGAGGTCGGCCGACAGGATCAGGATCGCGGCGCCGCGCTGCGCGAGCCGGCCGACGAGCCGGTAGATCTCGGCCTTGGCCGCGACATCCACCCCCACGGTCGGCTCGTCGAGGATATAGACGTCGGACTGGCGGCTCAGCCACTTGGCGATGACCACCTTCTGCTGGTTGCCGCCGCTGAGGGTGCGGACCGGCGCCTCGACCCCCGGCGCCTTGATGGCGAGGTCGCCGACCAGCGCGTGCGACTGCCGCCGTTCCGCGGCCTCGTCGAGCCAGCCGAAGCGGCTGAACTGGCCGAGGCTGGCGAGAGTGATGTTCTCGCGCACCGACAGGTCGAGGGCCGCGCCCTGGGCCCGCCGGTCCTCCGGCACCAGCGCCAGGCCGCGCCGCGCTGCCGCGCCCGGCGTCCGCGGGCGGCCGTCCCGCCCGTGCAGCACCACCCGGCCGCCCTTGACGGGCGCCAGCCCGAAGAGCGCCTGGGTCAGGTCCTTGGCGCCCGACCCGACGAGGCCGGTGACGCCCAGGATCTCGCCGCGGCGGAGCTCGAACGACACGTCGCGGAAGCGCCCTGGGGCCGACAGCCCCTCGACCGACAGCACCACCTCGCCGAGGGCCGCCTCGACCTTGGGGAACAGGTCCCTGACGTCGCTGCCCACCATGAGCCGGGTGACCTCGGCGACCGGCGTCGCCCTCGGGTCGACCCGGGCGACGGTCCGGCCGTTGCGCATCACCGTCACGACGTCGCAGATCCGCTCGATCTCGGCGAGATAATGCGAGATGTACAGCACCGTCAGGCCCCGCGCCTTGAGGCCCGCGATGGCGCGGAACAGGTTCTCGACCTCGACCTTGGTGAGGGCCGCGGTCGGCTCGTCGAAGACGATCAGACGCGGGCCGGCGAGGAGCGCCCGGGTGATCTGCACGATCTGCTGCTGGGCCGTGGTGAGGTCGCGGATCAGGGCGCCGCGCTTCAGGGTCATGCCGAAATAGTGCTGCAGGGCATCCCGCGCGCAGGCGTCGAGCGCCCTCCCCCAAACCCCGAAGCGCGACACGCTCGCCTCGCGCCCGAGGAACAGGGCTTCGCCAACCGTGGCGGTGGGCACCAGCAGCCGGTCCTGGTGGATGAAGGCGACGCCTGCCGCGGCGGCCCCGGCGGGCGTGATGCCGGTCAGCGCGCGGCCGAACATCTCGACGGTGCCGGCGTCGGGCTCGACCAGCCCCGCCAGCACCTTGATCAGCGTCGACTTGCCCGCGCCGTTCTGCCCCACGAGGCCGTGGACCGACCCCGTGGCGACGTCGAGCGAGGCGTCGTCCAGCGCCCGGGTGGCGCCGAACTGCTTGACGAGGCCTTGCATCCTCAGGGCGCTTCCGGCCGCGGCGCCCTCGGGGGCCGCACCTTCCGGCGCGGGGGCGTGCGCTCTGGTCATGGGAGTCCTCGCGGCATCCACGCGGGCCGGCGTCAAACCTGGCCGAGCTGCTTCTGCACGTCGCCGGCGTTGGCCTTGTTGGCGATGATCGCCGGGACGAAGGTCTGCGAGGGGAGGTTCTTCTCGCCCGCGAGATAGCGCGCCGCGTTGATCACCGCCGTGCGGCCGATCACGGTGGGCTGCTGGGCCGCCACCGCGGCCGCGGGGGCATCGGGGTCCTTCACGAGGGCCAGCACTTCGGGCGTGCCGTCGACGCCGTAGGTGCGGACCTCCGTGCGGCCCGCCGCGATCAGCGCCTGGGTGGCGCCGAGCTGGGGGATGTCCCACGCCGACCAGACTGCGGCGATCGAGCCCTTCTCGGGATATTTGCTGAGCAGCGCGGTGATCTGCCCGTAGGCGTCCTGGACCGTGTTGGGGATGACGTCGTGGAGCTCGGGCTCCAGGATCTTCACGTTCGGATAATACTTCAGGACGCTGCGCAGCTCGTTGTAGCGGATCTCGCAGACCGGCACGCCCGAGAAGCCGTTGAACACCACGAGGTTGCCAGCACCCCCGATGTCCGACACGAGCTGCAGGGCGAGCTGGGCGCCGAGAGAGAAGTTGTCGGAGGTGGCCGCGTTGATGACGTTGGTCGAGGGCACGTCGACCGAGAAGACCGGGATGCCCGCCTGGCGCAGCTTCTTCAGCCACGGATCGATGACCGTGATGGTGCCGAGCGTCTGGATCACCGCGTCGGGCTTCTGGGTCACCAGCGTCTGGAGCTGGCTCACCAGGGCCTTGTCGTTGCGGCCGGCGTCGAGGCCGATCGGCGTGCCGCCGAGCTCCTTCACGGTGTCGACCTGGGCCTGGTAGGCCTTGAGGTCGAAGAAGTGGTCGGTGCCGGCGACGCTGATGGCGATGGTCTTGCCCTTCAGCGACGGCAGGCCCGCCGCGTCGCCGGATTTCGCGGCCTCCTGGGCCCCGGCCGCCGCGGGCAGCGACAGGGCGGCGCCGAGGCCGGAGGCCATCCGCAGCAGGTGCCGGCGATCGAGGGAGAAGGGGGTCCGCTGGTCAGCCATGGGAAGGGTTCGCTCCGTGGGGAGGCCCACAGGGCCTCGCGCGGCAACCGACTATGACGCGGCGCAAAAGTCAAGTATATGAGTAGACGATATGGATGAACAAGGGCGAGCGTCGCTGCTCGGCGCGGCGCTACTTCGGCAGCGGGATCCAGGGGGCCGTCGCGGCGTCCGAACGGCCGAAGGCCGGGATCCTGGCGTTCAGGTCCTCGACCGTCCTGACACCCGCGGCGCGGAGCGCCTCCTGGGTGAGGAGCGTGGGCTGCACGGTGATCGCGTGGCCGGGATCCTGGCCCGCCACGGCCAGGGCGGCGGCGCGGATCGACACCGCGCCGACGACGGCCGGGTTGGTGGCCACCGTCGCGACCCAGGGGCTGCCGGGCTCGGTGATCTCGCCGATATCCGCCGAAGACACGTCGGCCGAGTAGACCTTGACGCGGTCCGCCACACCGAGCTCGCCTATAGCGAGCTTCACGCCGCGCGCGAACTCGTCGTAGGGCGCGAAGACCACGGTGATGCCCGGGTTCGCGCGCAGGGCCGCCTTCGCCTGATCGTCCACCGCCGCGGCCGTGCTGTCGCTGACGGAACCGAAGCGCGCCTTCTCGGCCACACCCGGGTTCTTCGCCTTGAAGGCGGTCCAAACCTCGTTGCGGCGGTCGAGCGGCGCGAAGCCCGCCACGTAGACGTAGCCGGCGTCGAAGCGGGCGCTGTTGTCCTTCACGGCTTGGTCGATGGCCTGCTGGGCGAGGGCGTGATCGCTCTGTTCCACCTGGGGGATCCTGGGATCGTCGAGATCGACGTCGAAGGCCACGACCTTGATGCCGGCCGCGACGGCCCTCTGGGCGACGTCCTTGAGCGATTCCGGCAGGCCGTGGTCGATGACGATGGCCTTCACGCCGAGGTTGATCGCCTGTTCGACCTGGTCGCGCTGTTCGGCGGCATCCTGGCGGCCGGGGAAGACGCGCAGGTCGATGCCGAGCGCCTTGGCCTGAGCTTCGGCGCCCGCCTGATAGGCCTGGTAGAAGTCGCCGGCCGACAGGTAGCGCACGAGGGCGACCTTGACGCCGCCCGCGTCGAAGGGCGGCGGCGCGCCGGGCAGCCCCGCGGCGCCGGCCGGGAGGGCCAGGCCGACGAGGGCCGCGGCCGTGGCGAGGAGGCGGGATGGCAGGGGGATGGGCATGGGTCGCTCGTGCGTGAGAGGGGAAGGTCGGGGCACCGTCGCGTGCGTCACGCCGCGCGCCGGCCGAGCCCGTAGGTGAGGGCCAGCGCGCCGACCAGGACCGCGCCCTTGACGAAGTCCTGCGTGTAGTAGGGCGCGTTCAGCTTGGTGGAGACGCCGGCGTACAGCTCCCTCTTA
>CAXTFP010000033.1:0-12146 GCA_964243135.1 uncultured Lichenihabitans sp. | reverse complement strand
CACCACGCTTCGCGTGGTCCCCCTCCTCCGCGGTTAGCCCTCTTTTCCCCAATGCTGACGAGGGACTGCGCACACGGGCTCCCGCGTATATCCTCCTCCACATCGTGGAGGAGGGGGACCGCGCGAAGCGCGGTGGAGGAGGCTGATGGGAGCAAAACGCTCGACGATCGATCATGCCCGCACCCTTCGGCGCGCACTGACGCTGCCCGAGATCCTGCTCTGGCAGGCGCTGCGGCGCAGGCAACTCGATGGCATGCTGTTCCGTCGGCAACACCCCATCGGCCGCTACGTCCTCGATTTCTACTGCCCGGCACACCGGCTCGCTGTCGAGGTCGACGGGGCGGCGCACGACCTGCCCGCACGAGCCGCGTCCGACATCGCCCGCGACACTTGGCTCGACGGGCAGGGGATCCGCGTCCTGCGTTTCCCCGCCCGCGAGGTGCTGTCAGCGGAGCGCAGGCTCGACGTGCTGGCGACGATCGCGGCGGCTGCCCGCGCCTCCTCCACCACGCTTCGCGTGGTCCCCCTCCTCCGCGGAGCGGAGGAGGAGACGCCCGACAGGGACGGCCGAGGCTGGTTCCCGCGCGCCGCCGCGCCATAACGAGGCGGCGCCGCTCCCCGGCGCGTCAGGGAAGATCGACGATGCGCTCCACTCTGGTTTTCGCCGGCCTGGCCATGGCCGGCCTCCTCGCCGCCGCGCCGGCCTCGGCCGAGATGATCAAATACAAGGCCATGGTCAGCCCCTCGACCGAGGTGCCGCCGGTCACCGACAGCAAGGCGACGGGCTCGCTCTCCGCCACCTACGACACCGACTCCATGATGCTGACCTACGAGGTCGGCTACGCCGATCTGACCGGCCCGGCCCTCATGGCGCATTTCCACGGCCCCGCGCCGGCCGGCAAGAATGCCGGCGTGATGGTGCCGATCGACGGCGACCTCGCGAGCCCGCTGAAGGGCTCGGTCAAGCTCACCGAGGATCAGGCCAAGGCCCTCGCCAACGGCGACCTGTACTTCAACATCCACACGCCGATGAACAAGGGCGGGGAAATGCGGGGCCAGATGGTCAAGGCTATGTGAGGCCCGAACGGCCGCAACGCGACGCCGGTCGCTTCCAGCTCAAAATCGACCGGCTTTCGGTCAGACGGCCCTGCGCTCAAGCCCTGAGATGACCAGCCGTTCTGCGACGCCACGAAGCTCTACACGAGCGACACCATGGCGCTCGACGACTTTGAAGCCATGGCTGGCTTCTCCCACGTGATACTGGCCGGCGAGCCCTGAACGGGCGGGGCGCGACCTAAGGTCAGGCCTTGCCCACCTTGCACTTGCGCATGAAGGCCGAGCGGGGCTTGCCGTGGATATCCTGCGCGTCGGCCTTCTTGGAGCATTCGAGCGACTGGGCGGTGCGGGGCTTGGCGCCGTTCATCATCGGTGCGCCCGCGGCGGGGGCCATGGCGGGCGCCGCCGTCTGGGCGAAGGCACCGCCGGCCGACAGCGCGAGCGCGAGCGTGGCCGCGAGGGTGAATCTGGTGAGCATGGCGTGTCGCTTCCCTGTGCTGTCGAACCCGCCGCCGGGCGGGACTCGCGCGGCGACGCCGTGCAAAATGTAAAAGCCCTTTGTCTCCGGCAAGCCACGCGGGGCGACGCGCGCGGGAGAACTCCCACTTCGCGCGCCGTCGTGGCGGCCGGGCCACAGCGGGATGCCGGCTCCGGCCTTATCCTGCTGGCGGGTTCGGTGCGGGCGGGTGCGGTGCGGGCGGGTTCGGTGCGGGCGGGGGACGACATGGGGCGGATGATCGTCGGGCTCTGCGTGCTGCTCGCGGCTCCCGCGGTCCCGACCCTCGCCCGCTCCCTGCCGAAATCCGATCCCGCTCCCGAGCTTCGAGCCTGCCCCGAGATGGGGGAGGGTTACGTCCGGCTCGCGGGGTCCGGCACATGCGTGAGGCTGTCGGGGAGCGTGCGGGTCGAGGTGACGCGCCAGAGCGGAGGCTCATCCTCGTCCGGCCAGCGCTGAACTCGGTCCTGACAGGCGCCGCACGGGCTGTTAACCGTCCCGCATCAGGGTGCCGCCATCGGCGGCGGCCCGCCGCTCGCAGGGGACCCGCGATGCTCCACCGCCACGCCTGCCGCATCCTGGCGCTGTTCGTCGTCGCCTCGGCGCTGAGCGGCTGCGACAAGTGCGCCGATTACTTCATCGCCAACCCCTTCGGCACCAAGCCGGCCGGCACTTGCCCGTCGGGCGCCATCCCGGCGGCGAAGTGAGACGCTCGATCGTCAGTAGGCACATTCGCTGAAGGCGGGATCGACGCTGCCGCCCCAGGCGCCCCGATAGCGAGCGAGCAGCGCGTCCGCCTGTGTCTCTCCCCGGTCCACGAGCGCGTCGAGCGGCGCGAGGTACTGCGTCTCGTCGCGGCCGTCGGCGTCTCGGAAGCCGCGGCGTTCGAGGCCACCGCGCGCGATGGCGAGCATGTCGCGCGCCACGTCGCGCAGGCTCCGCCCGGCAATCTCCGTGCGGAAGCCGAGCACCGGCACGGCGTCCCGCATCGCTTGGCGTGCGCCGGCCGCCTCCGGGTCCGACCAGGGCTTGGCGAGCTCGGTCGCGGCGTCGAGGGCCACCGGGTCGTAGAGGAGTCCGGCGAAGAGCGCCCCCAAGGCTGTGATCATCTCGGGCGGACCGACGTCCTCGCCGCGCATCTCGAGGTAGCGCTTCAGCCGCACCTCGGGGAAGATGGTCGACAGGTGGTTCGCCCAGTCCGACAGGGTGGCGCGTTCGCCCGGCAGGGCATCGAGGCGGCCCGCCAGGAGATCGCGAAAGCTCATGCCGCTGACGTCGTGGTAGCGATCACCGCGCTTGACGAAATACATCGGCACGTCGAGCGCGTAATCCACGTAGCGCTCGAACCCCATGCCGGGCTCGAAGGCGAAGGGCATCATGCCGGAGCGCCTGTTGTCGGTGTCGAGCCAGATATGCGAGCGCTCGGTCAAGTAGCCGCTCGGCGCGCCTTCCTTGAAGGGCGAGTTGGCGAAGAGCGCGGTCGCCACGGGCTGCAGCGCCAGCGAGGCGCGCAGCTTCCTCACCATGTCGGCCTCGCTGCTGAAGTCGAGGTTGGCCTGAACGGTCGAGGTGCGGAACATCATGTCCAAGCCACGCGTGCCGACCTTCGGCATGTAGGCCGCCATGATGCGGTAGCGGCCCTTGGGCATCAGGGGCGCCGCGGCGAGCGGCCATTTCGGGCTCGAACCCAGCGACAGGAAGCCGATGCCGAGCGGCTCCGCCACGGCCTCGACGTCGGCGAGGTGGTGGGCGAGTTCGTCGCGGGCCTCGTGCAGCGTGCGCAGCGGCGCGCCCGACAGTTCGAACTGGCCGCCCGGCTCCAGCGACACGGCCCCGCCCCCGCCCGCGTCGTCCGCGAGGCCGATCGGGTTGCCGTCCTCCAGGATGCGCGCCCAGCCCTGGCGCATCGCCAGCCCGTCGAGCAGTGCCCGGATGCCGCCGCGCCCGGTGCCGGGGTCGCCCTCGTAGGGCACGGGCGCGAGGTCGGCACGGTAGAAGGGGAGCTTCTCGTGCTCGATGCCGATGGCCTGGCCGGGCTTGCAGCCCGCCTCGAACCAGCCGACGAGGTCGTCCCGCGTGGTGATCGGCGTCGTGTCGGTGGTGTCGCGGGCCATGCAGTGCTTCCACGCCGTGGTCAGGCCCGCCGGCGGCCGGGATGACGGCCGGTCCGGGCCGCGCGTGATCAGTTAGGCGACCCCGGGGGAACTGGCAACGTGCTCCCTCCGCATCACCTCGGCCGAAAGATGAGCGAAGCATCAGCCGGGCGAAACCAACCCGTTGACCGTGCGTTGCGAGCACGTCGAGCCGTGTGCCAGCCCGTGGCTGCGGGCCCGGCGGACGAACCAACGAAGGGAGTCACCATGAACACGTTCAAGAAGACCCTCGTCCTGGCCTGTGCGGCCTCCATCCTCAGCTTCGGCGTGGCGTTGGCTCAGACGGCTCCCGATGCCGGCGCAGCCCCGGATGCCGGCGCCGCACCCGCGGCCAGCGATCCCCCCGCGGCCGGCGACGCCGCGATGAGCGGCGACACCATGAAGAAGCCCATGAAGAAGAAGATGGCCATGAAAAAGATGTCGAAGAAGTCGATGATGAAAAAGAAGGCCATGTAACCATCATCGATCGAATCGATGAGGACGCTCCGACTTCGTCCAGAGGTCGGGGCATCGTCACGCCGACGCAGCGCCATGGCATCGAAGCGTTAAGGACCGCGTGAGACCGTATGGCTCATTTCAGCGGGATGACGCCTGTGCTGCTCCGATTCTGGCTCGACGACCGAGGCGCCACGGCCATCGAATACGGCCTGATCGCCGGCATCATCGCCCTCTCCGTCGTGCTGGGCGCCACGGCCATCGGCACCCGCCTGCAGACCCGCTACTTCCAGCCGGTCGCCACCGGCCTCAGTTGAGCTCCCCTCCCGAGTTGTCGGCGGCGGCCGACAGGTTGTCGAGGCTCGACACGATATGGCCCGCGAGGGCGTCCGTCAGGGAAGAGGGGTCGGCCCGGTTGCGGACCAGCGCGATCTTGCACGACGGCAGGGTGGGGAAGTCGTCGGCCGGCCCGAGCACCCGCATGCCGGACCGCAGCGCGCTTTCCGGCAGCACAGACACAGCCAAGCCCGCCAGCACGGCCGCGCCGACCGCCGTCGAGTTCCACGACGAATAGAGCACGCGATAGGGCTTCGACCGCCCATCCAGCGCCGCCGTCGCGGCCTGTCGCCACGTGCAGAAGGTGCGCCCGAGCGCCAGGGGCAGGGGCTCCTGCTCGTGGACCGCGTGGCGGCCCGACGTCACCCAGAGCAGGCGCTCGCGGCGGATCACCGCGGCCGAGCCGCGCGACGACACGTGCGTGATGATGGCGAGGTCGAGGTCGGCGTGCTCGATGCGCTCGACCAGCATGGGCGTAGGCTCGCACACCACGGTCACCTCGACGCGCGGGTTGGATTGAGAGAACCGAGCCAGGATCTCGGGCAGGTAGCGGTCGGCATAGTCGTCCGGCAGGCCGAGCCGCACGCGCCCCGCCAGCTCCGTCTCGGCGAAGCTCGCCAGGGCCTCGTTCGACAGTCGCACGATGCGCCGCGCGTAGTCGAGCAGCCGCTCGCCCTCCTCGGTCAGGCGCGACGTGCGCCCGTCGCGCTCGAACAGCGGCCGGCCCACCGTCTCCTCCAGCCGCTTGATCTGCATCGACACGGCGGACTGCGTCTTGTGGATCGCTTCCGCGGCCCGCGTGAAGGTGCCGGTGTCCGCGATGGCGATGAAGCTGCGCAGCTGGTCGATGTCGAGGAGGGCCGTCATGAGGGTGCTCGCCGGTCCGGAGCTGGCCACGCGGAGGAGGGCGCGGCGCGTGAAGCCTATCTATGACGGAACACGATGGCAGACATCAAGAACATTCGTTTTTCTGATCGCTGATTCGCGCTTACATTGAGTCATCGAAAAGGAAACGAGACCATGCGCGCGTCCAGCCTCTCCACCTCTCTCTCCTCCGCTCTCGCCACCGCATCCCGCTTCGTGGGCAGGCTGCGGGAGGCCCAGGAGCGGCGCCGGGTCGTCGTCGGCCTGGCGTCCCTCGACGACCATATGCTGCGCGACATCGGCCTGACCCGCTTCGACGTCGATTCGGCACTCGTCGAGCCGGCCTTCCACGACGCCACCCTGGTGCTAGCCGAGCGGGCGGGAAGCCTTCGCCGCCATCAGCGCGCCATGGCCCGGGAAGCCCAGGCCTGGGCCGCCCTGACGCCGCGGGCCGACGCCCACGCGCTTCCGGCCCGGCGTGTCGCCTGACATCTTGATATTTGATGAATAATGCCCCGCACCTGCCGTTCCACGGATGGGTGCGGAGCGTCACGTTCCGCGTTCCGCCCCGGGCAGCCGTCTCACCACGCGATAGGCGGTGACGACGGCCGCGGTGCCGAAGATCGCCGCCCCAGCCGCCATCCCGATGAAGCCGCCCTCCACGCCGCCGAGATGGGCCCCGAGCGTCACGAAGGGCACGGTGCCGAGCGTTGCCCGCCCCCAATTGAACAAGAGCGACAGCAGCGGGAAGCCGAGATTGTTGAAGGCCGCGTTGGCGACGAACAGCACGCCGATGAACAGCCAGGCCGACACGCCGTAGAGGCAGAAGAACCTGAGATAGCCCGCCATCTCGGGCGAGGCGCGGAACCCCGCGGCGATCTCCGGCCAGGCCAGGGCCAGCAGGAGCCACACCGCCACCCCGTAGGCGACCGTGACCGCGAAGCAGCGCGTCAGCGTCTCGGTCACGCGGGGCTGGAGGCCGGCGCCGAAGTTCTGGCCGATGATGGGGCCGACCGCCCCGGTCAGGGCGAAGACGGCCGCGAAAGCCACGTAGACCGTGCGGTCGATCGCGGCGCTGGCCGCCACCGCGGCGTCGCCGTAGCCGGCGTAGACGTGCAGCGCGTAGCCGTTGCCGAAGGGCGTCGCGAGATTGGTGGCGATCGCCGGCAGGGCCACGGCCATCAGGATGGGTCCGTCGAACCGCAGCGCGCGTAGTCGCGGCCATCGCAGCAGCCGGTGCACGCGCCCGACGCCGTGCAGGCCCACCAGCAGAAACACGAAGCGCGACAGCAGCGTCGAGATCGCGGCGCCGTAGATCCCGAGGTGGAGGGCGAAGATCAGCACCGGGTCCACCGCTGCCACGACCAGAGCGCCCGACAGCGTGACGTACATGGCGCGACGCGCGTCGCCCACCGCGCGCAACACGCCCGACAGCGCCATGCCGAGCCCGAATGGCACGTTGCCCGGCAGGGCGATCATCAGGAACCGCTCCGCGATGTCGCGCGTGTGGCCCTGGGCGCCGAACAGGGCCAGCAGCGGCCCCGCGCCGGCCAGTGCCGCCCCGCCCACGAGCGTGCCGAGCACCCCGGCGATGAGCAGGCCCGAGGCTGCGATGCGCCGCGCCCTGCCGGTGTGCCCCGCTCCCAGCGCGCGCGACACCGCCGCCGTGATGGCGATGGTGAGGCCGATGTTGACCGCCACCGGATAGACCAGGACCTGGGTGGCGAAACCCACGGCGGCCTTCAGCTCCGTGCTGCCGAGCCGCGACACGTAGACGAGCGACAGGAGGTCGACCGCGAAGATCGCCAGCGTGCCGACCGTGCCGGTCGCCGTCATCACGAGGACGTGGCGCAGGATCGAGCCGCGCGTGAAGCGGGCCTCGGAGCCCGCGCCGGCCTTACCCGGCGACGCCGGGCGCGATCGCGCAGAACCGGGCGCGACGCCGCCCGCGGGCGGTTCGAGGCCGAGCGATGCCGGACCGTGGGGGCTGTGCGTCATGGGGCGGTGTCGCTCGCGGGGATACGGGCCGCCCATCGGCGCCGGTCGACATAGCCCACGGCGACCCGGAGCGCCAACGCGCCGCGTTCCCGGCGCGCCCCTCGCGCGCATCCGCCGGAAAGTCGCCGGCGCGACCGTCGGTCGGCTTGACCCTCGGCCCCCGTTCCCGCAAAACCCGAGCCCGATGCCGCCCGGAACAGCTCGATGACCAAGCCGCCGCTCCAAGTCCTGCTCTGCGCCCCCCGGGGCTTCTGCGCGGGCGTGATCCGCGCCATCGACGCGGTCGAGCAGGCCTTGGCGATCTACGGGCCGCCGGTCTACGTGCGCCACGAGATCGTCCACAACAAATACGTGGTCGAGTCCCTGAAGAAGAAGGGCGCCATCTTCGTCGAGGAGCTCGACGAGATCCCGCCGACCGACGCGCCGGTGATCTTCTCGGCCCACGGCGTGCCGAAGGCCGTGCCGCTCGAAGCCAGCGCCCGCAAGTTCTTCGCCGTCGACGCCACCTGCCCGCTGGTCACCAAGGTCCACCGCGAGGCGGAACTGCACCACCGCCGCGGCTACACCATAATTCTGGTGGGCCATGCCGGCCACCCGGAGGTGGTGGGCACGCTGGGCCAGTTGCCGGACGGCGCCGTGCTGCTCGTCGAGAACATCGCCGACGTCCACCGCATGGCCGACGAGGCGACCCCCGAGTTCCTCGCCAAGCCGCTCGCCTTCGTGACCCAGACGACGCTGTCGGTTGACGACACGCAGGGCATCGTCGAGACGCTGAAGAGCCGCTTTCCGGCCATCGTCGGTCCCCACAAGGAGGACATCTGCTACGCAACGACCAACCGCCAGGACGCCGTGAAGCAGATCGCGCATTCGGTCGACGCGATGCTGGTCGTGGGTTCGGCCAATTCGTCGAACTCGCAGCGGCTGAAGGAGGTGTCCGAGCGGGCCGGGTGCAAGAACAGCCAGCTCGTTCTGCGCGCCTCCGACATCGACTGGACCCCGCTGGGCGACATCCGCACGATCGGCATCACGGCCGGCGCTTCGGCGCCCGAGGTGCTGGTCGAGGAGATCATCGACGCCTTCGCCGAGCGCTACGCCATCGAGGTCGAGACGGTCGCGACCGTCACCGAGACCATGTTCTTCCCCCTGCCGCGCGAGCTGCGGGCGATCCAGGAGCCGATGGCGGCTTCGGTCGCGCATTGAGATTTCGGGGCTGAGCTCGACGTTCAGGCTTCGTCTCCCCCATATGGAGAGGCCGAGCCCGTCAGAGGATCGTCGAAGGGCAACCTACCGATTCAACGGCCTGTCCCGACGCGACGGATCCTGCGCGGGATAGGCTGTGACGAAGTTCTGATCGCCCGAGACGTCATCCCGCACCCAGACGGCCATGATGCACGGATTTCGCCCGTCCGGCGTCTCGATCCGGCACCTGAGGGTCGTCTTTCGGCCGAAGGGCGTGACGACCTCCTGGTCGATGTGCCTGTCCTTCGCGTGCCTGTGAAGGGCATCGATGAGGACCTGGGCTTCCGAGCGGTCGAAGCCGAAGCTGCTGAAGAATTTGGCCTTGCTCGCCCCGTCGGGGTGTTCTGGGTTGAGGAGGTAGAGGTCGATCTTCGCCCTGGGGATCGCGCGTTTGCCGTCCAGCTTTGCCACTCTTGCGCTCACGCGGGCTCGATGTCTCGGGCAGAGACCGTCACGACCGCATGATGGTCGGCGCTGATTTCGACCTCGTATCCTTCGCCCCTCGAATACCGGAACACGACGGTTCCGGACGTGCCGGCCGGAAAGACGTGACCGTTCTCGACGACCTCCCGGACGAGGAGCACCCTCGTGAGATCCGAAATCTCGCCTCTCGTCGTCGGTGAGGAGTTCGTGTCACGCGTCTTCAACATGGATGCCGTGACTCGCTGAGACGAGAAGGAGTTGTCTTCGGCAACACTGTCGTGAACGACCGTTGCCAACGGATCCACCATAACATGACTGGCCCTGTCGCGGCAGTGCCGGTGTTCCGATGCGGTGCCGCTGGCCGTCATTGATGGATGACCCCCGTTTGACCGCCGAGAGTCCCCCCGCTAACAGGACCGTGCCCCTCCGCCCCGGAACGTCCTCCCATGGCCGTCTACACCGACGTCTCAGACGCCGAGCTTTCGGCCTTCCTCGACGGCTACGACGTGGGCGCGCTCCTGTCCTGCAAGGGCATCGCCGAGGGCGTCGAGAACTCGAACTACTTCGTCCATACCGAGGGCGGCAACTTCATCCTGACGCTCTACGAGAAGCGCGTCGCGGCCGCGGACCTGCCCTTCTTCATCGGGCTGATGGACCACCTCGCCGCCCGCGGGCTCAACTGCCCCAGGCCCGTGCGGGACCGCGCCGGCGCGGCGCTCGGCACGCTCAACGGCCGCCCCGCCGCCATGGTGACGTTCCTCGACGGCGTATGGATCAAGCAGCCGGCGGCGTTCCACTGCGCGGCCCTGGGCCGGGCGATGGCCGAGCTGCACGCGGCCGGCGCGGACTTCGCCCTGCGGCGGCCCAACAGCCTGTCGGTCGAAAGCTGGCCGGGGCTCGCCGCCGCCGCGAGACCCGGCGCCGACCGCGTTTCGCCCGGCCTCGCGGCCCTCGTCGAGGGCGAGCTTGCCTTCCTGGCGGAGCGCTGGCCGCGCGGCTTGCCCGAGGGCGTGATCCACGCGGACCTGTTCCCCGACAACGTGTTCTTCCTCGGCGACCGCCTGTCGGGGCTGATCGACTTCTACTTCGCCTGCACGGATAGCCTGGCCTACGACGTCGCGATCTGCCTCAACGCCTGGTGCTTCGCGCCCGACGGCAGCTTCGATCCCGACCGCGGCGCCGCCTTGCTCGGCGGCTACGCGGCCGTGCGTTCCCTGGCGGCCGCCGAGGTCGAGGCCCTGCCGGTGCTGGCGCGGGGCGCCGCGCTGCGCTTCATGCTGACCCGGCTCGTCGACTGGCTCAACGTGCCCCCGGGCGCGCTGGTGCGGCCTAAGGACCCGCTCGAATACCTGAACAAGCTCCGCTTTCACCGGACGGTAAGCTCGGCCGGGGCATACGGTCAGCGATGACCGACACGATCACGATCTGGACCGACGGCGCCTGCTCGGGCAATCCCGGGCCCGGCGGCTGGGGCGCCATCCTGCGCGGCCCCGCGGGGGACCGGGAACTCTCCGGGGGCGCACCCGCCACCACCAACAACCGCATGGAGCTGATGGCTGCCATCTCGGCCCTGGAAGCCCTGGAGGGCGCCAGCGACGTCGACCTCCACACCGACTCGCAATACCTGCGCGGCGGCGTGACGGGCTGGATGGCGGGCTGGAAGCGCAACGGCTGGCGCACCGCCGACCGCAAGCCGGTGAAGAACATCGAGCTGTGGCAGCAGCTCGACAGCGCCACGACCCGCCACAAGATCCGCTGGCACTGGGTCAAGGGCCACGCCGGTCACCCTGAGAACGAGCGCGCCGACCTCCTGGCGCGGCAGGGCATGGCGCCCTTCCTCGGGCGGTGAGCGCGGCTGAGCGGCACCCGCGCCTCGCCAAAGCGATCGTTGGACTGTAGGGTCCGCCCCCATGAAGCCAGCCCTCCTCTTCGACATGGACGGGACGCTCGTCGACACCGAGCATCTCCACCTCGCGGCCTTCCAGACCATCCTGGAGCCGCACGGCATCGCGCTCGACTGGGCCCTCTACCGCGAGTTCATCATGGGGCGCCCGAACCACGCCATCGCGGCCCACTTTCTGCCGCACGTGGCGGCCGAGCATCACGCCGGCCTGATGGACGACAAGGAGGCTCGCTACCGCGCGCTGGTGAAGGAGGTGTCGCCCGCCGAGGGGCTGATGGAGCTGCTGGACTGGGCGGACGCGGCCTCGATCCCCTACGCGGTCGTCACCAATGCGCCCCGCGCCAACGCCGAACTGGTGCTGGAAGCCCTGGGTATTCGCGCTCGGTTCGGCGCCGTGGTGGCGGGCGACGAGGTCGACCACCCGAAGCCCCATCCCATGCCCTATCTCAAGGCCGCGGCGGCCATCGGCGCGGATGTCGGGCGCGCCGTGGCCTTCGAGGACAGCGGCTCGGGCGTGACCTCGGCGGTGGCGGCCGGACTGCCCGTGGTGGGCATCGCGTCCCCACTCGACGAGAACGGCCTCCGGGACAGGGGTGCGGCTCTCCTGGTGCGGGACTACCGCGACCCGCAGCTCGCGGGATTCCTGCGGCGCCACCTGGGCCTCGACGGGGACGATCGAACGGCCGCCTGACCGCCATCCCCTTCACCATCCGGCGGGATCGCCCGGTCCGCGTGGCGGGCCGGCCTTCCTTTCCGCCCGTTCCACCCCTACTTACGGTCCCACGCGCTAGAGCAAAGGCCTCGACGTTCCAGATGCGGCTGTCCCAGGTTCTCGTTCTGCTCGCTGCCGAGCCTGAAGAACGCATCAGTTTCCGGGACATCCTCGCCATCCTGAGCGAGCGCTCCTTTGCGATTCTCGTGGTGCTGCTCGGCCTGCCGAACTGCCTGCCGATGCCCCCGCCGATCCCGACGATCTCGGCCCTGCTGCTGATCATGATCGCCGTGCAGATCGCGGTGCAGCGGCCGGAGCCGTGGTTCCCCGGCATCATCCTGCGTGGGTCGGTGGCGCGCAGCGATGTGCTGCGCGCCGTCAGGCGCGCCATGCCGGTGGTCAGTGTTCTGGAGCGCTGGTCCCGCCCGCGCCTTGTCCTGCTCGACCCGCGCACGGGCTCGATCCTGAGCGCCCTGCTGCTGCTGACCTTGGCGCTCGGCCTGCTTTTCGCGGCTCCCCTCATCTGGCAGG
>CAXTFP010000032.1:0-12162 GCA_964243135.1 uncultured Lichenihabitans sp. | reverse complement strand
TCATCGTTTACGGCGTGGACTACCAGGGTATCTAATCCTGTTTGCTCCCCACGCTGTCGTGCCTCAGCGTCAGTTCCGGACCAGTGAGCCGCCTTCGCCACCGGTGTTCTTGCGAATATCTACGAATTTCACCTCTACACTCGCAGTTCCACTCACCTCTTCCGGACTCAAGATCCACAGTATCAAAGGCAGTTCCGAGGTTGAGCCCCGGCATTTCACCCCTGACTGATGGACCAGCCTGCGCACCCTTTACGCCCAGTCAATCCGAACAACGCTAGCCCCCTTCGTATTACCGCGGCTGCTGGCACGAAGTTAGCCGGGGCTTCTTCTGCGGGTACCGTCATCATCGTCCCCGCCGAAAGGACTTTACAATCCGAAAACCTTCTTCATCCACGCGGCATTGCTGGATCAGGCTTGCGCCCATTGTCCAATATTCCCCACTGCTGCCTCCCGTAGGAGTTTGGGCCGTGTCTCAGTCCCAATGTGGCTGGCCATCCTCTCAGACCAGCTATCGATCGAAGCCATGGTGGGCCGTTACCCCGCCATCTAGCTAATCGAACGCGGGCCATTCCTCCGGCGATAAAATCTTTCGCCCACAGGCCGTATCCGGTATTAGCCCCAGTTTCCCAGGGTTTTTCCGAACCGGAGGGTGTGTTCCCACGCGTTACTCACCCGTCTGCCACTCCCACCCGAAGATGAGCGTTCGACTTGCATGTGTTAAGCCTGCCGCCAGCGTTCGTTCTGAGCCAGGATCAAACTCTCAAGTTTCATAGCTCAAGACCTTCACCCGACTAGTCACAATTCCATGCGGAGCACCACACGATGCGCCGCCTCGACGAGTCCCAAACACATCCAGATCCCAAGCATCCTCCATAGGAGGACACAACAGGACCAGGATGAATCCAAAACGTGACCGTCAGTCATCTCTCGCCGTGCCAAAGCACGATGTCCGCCCACTACAGACGAACCGCAAGGACAAACGCCGCCCACGTTTCTCTTCCTTCCGATACAATTGTCAAACAGCGGTGGGCCCCACAGGAACCCCGATCACGTCAGCCCGCGCCACAAGCGCAAGACCGGAAGACGACGACAAAACCCGGCATACCCTGCCGGGCCCTAACCCCCAAGTCGAACTCGGAAATCGTCGACCGCCCCGCAGACACCGCAAACTCAGCAGCGCCGCCGTCGATGAACGCCTTATAGGACAGCCCCAGACAGACCGTCAACAGGGAAATGGCAGGGGCACTGCGTCAAAGCGGAAGATGCCCGAAACGCGAGCCAGAGGGGTCTCTGGAGGAGACCACGGGGCCTCGGAGGAACGGAGCTCGATGGCGATCCAGCGAAGTGCCCGCGCGCATGCGGTCGTATCCGCGAGAAGGGGCGCGCCTGCCCGCCCCCGGGTGGACGCCGCAATTGAGCCATGAAACAGAGGCTGTGTCACCGGCTTGGCCGAAGTGGCACGGACCGAATCGGGAGGCAGGGCTTTTGGTGGCCATCGCCAGCGGGGAGCATCGGCACGGGGGCCTGAGGCCCATCGACATCGGCGTCGAGCCCCCGATCCAAGTGGCCGGCCGCAGCCCTCTCGCCAACGATCGCCGCGCCATCTCGCTCCGCTGGCTGTCCGCCGTCGTGCTCACGGGCGTGGCGGGCTCGGGGCTGATCGGCACCACGGTCTTCGTGGCGCTGAATGGGCAGGCCACCATGGCCCAGGCGCCCGAGCTCGTGTCGCCCTCGCGCGACGACAGGTCCGCCGACGCCGGCCTCACCAGGGGCGACCGCCTGATCCGTTCGGCCGACATCGTCGCCGAGAAGCAGAGCTTCAAGACGCCCGTCGCCGTGAAGGTCGGCGACAAGCAGATCATCCGCACGCGGGGCTTCACCCACGTCGCCACCACGCTGGCCCTGGCCTCGACCGGCAACGACGACGACGTGCCGGAGTTCAATCCGCTGAAGCTGATGGCCCAGGACGCCGATCCCGCCGAAGCCCCTCCCCCCGATCCCGGCCCCGCGCTGGAGGACGCCGACGTGTCCTTCACCACGAGGGACCTATCGACCGTCGACCCGTCGCGCTTCGGCGGTTTCCTGTCGACCGACGAGATTCAGGCCCAGGTGGCGGAATCCGCCCGCGCCCCCGCGGCCCCCAACCGCCCGGCCCTCCCCGCGCAGCTGTTGCTGATGCGAACGAGTCGCGCCGGCGTCCTGCCGTCGGTGAGCCTCGGCTTCGCCGACCCCGGCTACGGGGCCGCGCCCTTCTCCTCGATCGAGGTCCACATGGTGCCCGAGAACGTCACAGCGGTGCCGCGCTCGGACGCCAACCGCGACCGCGACGCCGCCGAGCGGCTCGTCGTGTTCCGCCACGGCGACAACCTCGACGACGTGCTCAGGGCCAACGGCGCCACGCGCGACCAGATCCGCTCGATCGACGCCGCCTTCGCGCCCAAGCGCGGCGAGGCGCCGGTGGCCGAGGGGCGACGCATCCGCCTGCTGTTCTCGCGGCTCGACGACGCCCACGCCCGCCAGATCGCCCGCATCTCGGTCTACGCCGACGAGACCCTAGAGACGACGGTCGCGCTCGCCGACGCGGGCGACTACGTCAAGGTCGCCAACCCCGAGGCCGCGCCGCGCCGCCCGGCCGCCGCGGACGACGCCGGCTTCCGCCTCTACGACAGCCTCTACGAGACGGCGCTGAAGCAGGACATCCCCAAGCCCCTCATCGACACGCTGGTGCGGGTCTTCGGCAACGACGTGGACTTCCAGCGCTCGGTCGCGGGCGGGGACAGCTTCGACGCCTTCTACACGGACGGCGACGACGAGGGCGGGCGGGCTGACCTGCTCTTCGCCTCCGTCACGGTGCACAACGAGACGTTCCGCTACTATCGCTTCACCACGCCCGACGACAACGCGGTCGACTTCTACGACGAGAGCGGCCGCTCGGTGCGCAAGTTCCTGATGCGCTCCCCCGTGCCCAGCGCCCAGATGACGTCGGGCTTCGGGCTGCGCTTCCACCCGATCCTCGGCTATTCCCGCCCCCACACCGGCGTCGACTGGGCGGCGCCGATCGGCACGCCCATCCTGTCGGCGGGCTCGGGCGTGGTGCTGAAGGCCGAGCGCTCCTCCTCCTACGGCAATCACGTCGAGATCCAGCACGCCAACGGCTACATCACGACCTACTCGCATATGACGGGCTTCGCCCGCGGCATCGCGGACGGCGTGCGGGTGCGCCAGGGTCAGGTGGTGGGCTACCTCGGCCAGACCGGCCTCGCCACGGGGCCGCACCTCCACTACGAGGTGATCGTCAACGGCCACTTCGTCGACCCTATGCGCGTCAAGCTCGCCCGCACCCGCGAGATGGACGGCAAGCTCCTGGCCGACTTCCGGCGCGAGCGCGACCGCATCGACACGCTGATGGCCAGCGCCCCCAATGCGGTCGCGATCGGCCCCGAACGGCACGCCGCCAACTGAGAGATGGACGTGCCCGGATCACCCGGGAGATCACAGGGTCGGTATGGGCTTCACCGGCCCGGAGCCGACGTAGCGCCGCACCATCTCGGCGCAGAAGGCGGCGAAGCGCGCGGGATCCCGCGGGGCTGAGGTGTGATGGGGCTCGATGCCCTCCTCCTCGGGCGTGAAGCAGAAGGTCACGGTGGTGTCGAAGGGCTCCAGAGCCCGCACGAGCCGGTCGAACCAGCGCTCGGCGTCGGGGCGGAGCCAGTCGGCCCAGGACAGGCCCGTGCGCAGGTAGGTGACGCCGAGCCGGTGCATCCACTCCACCGCGTCGTCGAGCCGATGGTCCTCGAAGTGGAACCACTGGCACAGGCCCATGGCGGGCGCCACGGCGGCGAAGTGTTTGGCCGCGATCTTGGGCGTGCCGTCCTCGCGCAGCAGACCCATGGCGAAGTGCCGGTAGTAGGACGAGCCCTCGGCCTCCTTGTGGCGCGTCGTGGCCTCCCATTCCCGCGGCAGGTCGTAGAGCGAGTACCAATGGATGCGCGGCGCGCGGCCCACCAGCAGCTCGGCCGTGCGCTTCAGCCCCCAGTCCTGCACCTCCTCGGCCCCGAAGGTCGAGACCCCGACCTCGCTGACCCAGACGGGCTTGTCGGTGACGGCGCGGATCTCGGCGATCTTGGCCGGCCAGTCGGCCAGCGCCCACAGGTTCCAGTCGAGCGGGAAGCCGTGCACCGCCACGGCGTCGAGGTGGTCGAGCACGCCGCGCGAGGCGAGGAGCTGCACCCAGGTGGGGTCGATGGGCGACATGCCGCCGAGCACGCGCGGCAGGTGGGCGTTCTCGGCCCGGATGGCGCGGCCGGCCAGGATCACCATCTCGGAGAACCGGACCCAGCCGGGGTCGACCTCCGGGTCCCAGTGGGACTTGTTGTTCGGCTCGTTCCAGATCATCGCGGCTTCGATCATCGGGCAGGTCCTCGAGCGAGTCCTCGGGCGGGATAGGCGGCCTCGACGAAGGGCCCGCGCGCGCCGCGGCGGCACAGGAACACCTCCGGGTCGGGGTTGGCCAGGATGTCGAAGCCCGACGAGCGCAGCATCGCGGCCGAGCAGGCGCGGTTGGGCGCCCACCAGTTGGTCGGGTCGGCCGAATAGTCGCGCTCGATGAAGTGCATCTTCGGGTAACCGGGGGCGTCGAAATGGTCCGACGCTGTGAAGGGATAGTCGGGCGCGACCTCGTCGACCACATCCGAACCCCGCTGCATCGATTGGAACAGCAGGAGATCGGACGCGACGTTCTCGTAGATGAGATCGAGCGCCAGCAGGGGATGCCGCAGGTGGTACAGCACCCCCATGAAGACCACGAGGTCGAAGCGCTCGCCGAGCGCCCCCACGTCGTAGACCGACATCTGCCGGAACTCGATGCCCTCGACCCCCAGCGTCTCGGCCGCGAAGCGCGCCTGGGCGAGATAGTCGGGGTCGAAGTCGATGCCGAGCACGCGCGCGGCGCCCCGGCGGCGCATCTCGATGGAATAGAAGCCGCCGTTGCAGCCGATGTCGAGCACGCTCCGGCCCGTCAGGTCGTCGGGCAGGACGTGCGCGAAGCCGCGGAACTTCACCCCCGGATAGTCGCCGAGGAAGTGGCCCGGCGCCGTCCAGGTGCCGTCGCCGAGGTCCATGTTGTGGAACCAAGGGCCGAGCGCGTCGGCCCGCGCGCGGACCTCCGCCCGGCGTCGTTCGTCCGTCGTCATCGGGGCTCGTCCTCCGCGCGCGGCGTGCCCTGCCCGAGCAGCCGCATGGCGGCCCGGTAGCCGTTGAGGGTGCCGGTGTCCACGTAGGCCTCGCCGGCCCGGATCCCCACGGCCCGGCCGCCGCCCGCGATGTGGCTGTTGACCAGCGTGCCGAAGAACTCGTCGCGCCGCCCGCGTTCCAGCCACAGGGCGTGGAGGGCGTGGAACACGGAGCCGGGCATCCTGAAGCCACCCCAGATCCAGCGCGACGCGGCGTCGGCGCGCTTCACTTGTATCTCCAGCACGGCGCCGTCCCCGTCCAGCACCACGGCGTCGAAGAGCTCCGGCCGCTCCACCGGGAACAGCAGGAACGCGAGGGCGTCCTCCGGCAGGGCTGCGAAGCCGTCCTCCGGGAACCACACCGTGTCGGGCAGGCCGACGATCACGGAATCGTCCGGCCGCACCAGGGGCGCGGCGCGGAACACGGCGTCGCAGAGCCCGCTCGGCTGGGGCTGCACCACGTAGGCGACCGGCGCGCCGGCATAGTCCGCGCCGTAATAGGCCAGGATGTCGTGCTTGCCGGGCGAGATCACCATGCAGATCTGCTCGGCGCCGCCCGCCACCATGCGGTCGAGCAGGTACTCGCTGACCGCGCAGGGCCGCTCGACGCCGCCGTCGAGCCGGCTGCCGACGGGGAGCAGCTCCTTCGAGAAAGCCAGCGGCTGGATGCGGCTGCCCCGGCCCGCGGCCGGCACGATGCCCCACACGGTCATGCCCCGCCCCCCCGCGCCGCCGCGACCGCGGCCTCGAAGTCCCGCGCCCGGCGGTCCGACGTGTGCTCGGCTAGGACCCGCGCGCGGCCGGCCTCGGCGATGCGCCGCAGTTCCGCGTCCGACAGGTCGACGGCCGCGAGCGCGTCCGCCGTGTCCCTCGCCACGATCAGCTCCTCGCCCGGCGCGAAGAAGCTGGCGAGCCCCTCCCAGTCGTCCGTCAGGATGGCCGAGCCGCAGGCCGCGGCCTCGAACAGCCGCCCCGACGGGCACCAGCCCATGGCCGCCATGGCGCGGCGCGTGACGTTGAGAGTGAGGCGGCCCGAGGAGAAGAAGGCCGGGTGGTCGGGCGGCGGCAGGTGGCGGACGAAGAAGATGTTGTCGGTCCAGGGAAAGTCGGCCGGGTATTGCGCGCCGCCGATGAGGAAGCGGCTCGCCGGGCGCGCCCGCGCGGGGCCGATGAACAGGGCGTCGAGCGCCGCCTGACGGTCGGCCGCGTAGGTGCCGAGGTAGCTGAGGTCGGCCGCGAAGCGCGCGGCGGGCGGCACCGGGCGGTGGAGGTCCGGGTCGACGTGGCCGTAGAGAGGCGCCACGCGCCGGGCGCCGAGGCGCGCGGCCAGCGCATCGAGCGCCGGCCCGCCCGTGTAGCTCAGCACGAGGTCGTAGCCCGCGAAACCCTCCGGCCCCACGTAGGCCGGCCGCGCCCCGCCCGACCCGACCTCGTCGAGCGCCGCCAGCGTCACGGGCGTGTCGAGGTCGTAGAAGACGCGGAGCGCGCGGGGTGCGTCGAGCACGGCGCGCTCGGCGTCGGGCGCGTCCGGGCAATAGGAGGTGACGAGCGCCACGTCGGCCTCGGCGACGGCGCGCGCCGCCCGCGCCGCGACGGCCGGCCAGTCCGGGTAGAACACCAGCTCGCCGCCGGGGAGCGCGTGGAGGTCGCGGTTGTCGCGGTAATAATCCGTGTTCCGCTCGAAGAACGCGACGTCGTGGCCGCGCCGGATCAGCGCCTTCAGCAGCCCCCGCCACAGCGTCGCGTGGCCGTTGCCCCAGGACGACGAGACCGTGAGGCCGAAGACGACGATCTTCACGGGCCGGCGACCTCGTTCAGCCGCACCAGCCGGGCGTAGTCGCCCCAGACGTGGAGCGTGGTGATGGAGGCCGGGTCCACCGCGAGGTGGTCGTAGCGGTCGAGCGACAGGCCGAGCGCCGCCATGACGACCGCCTTGATGACGTCCGAATGAGTGACGAGCGCCACGCTGGCGTCCCGCTCGGCGTCGCACTCCGCGGCGAGCCGGGCCACGAGCTCCATGGCGCGCGCCTGCACGGCCGCCATACCCTCACCGTCCGGCATGGAGCAGGTGGCGCGCTCGGCATTCCAGCGGTGCCAGTGCGGATCCTCCGGCAGGGAGGCGAAATCCGCCCCGGTCCAGCGGCCGCAGTCGATCTCGTTGATCTCCTCCGCCACCTCGACGGCGCGGCCGGTGCGGGCGGCGATCGCCGCCGCGGTCTCGCGCGTGCGGTCGAGCGGGCTCGACAGGAGGCGGGCGATGTTGCGGCCCGCCACCATCCCGGCCAGGCGCTCGGCCTCGCCGCGCCCCGCCTCGCTCAGCGGCACGCCCGGCAGGCGGCCGGCCAGCACGCGGTCGAGCAGGCCGTGGCTCGCGTGGCGGACGAGGAGCAGCGTCAGCACGGGACCCTCCTCACTCTCCCCCGGCCATGAACCGCTCGGTGCGGTCGCGCGCCTCCTCGTCGGTGAACTGGCGCGGGGGGGACTTCATGAAGTAGCTCGACGGGCCGATCAGCGCGCCGCCGAGGCCGCGGTCGAGCCCGAGCTTGGCGCAGCGCACCGCGTCGATGACGACGCCCGCGGAGTTCGGCGAGTCCCAGACTTCGAGCTTGAGCTCGATGCTCATCGGCACGTCGCCGAAGCCCGTGCCCTCGAGCCGGATATGCGCCCATTTGCGGTCCGTCAGCCAGGGCACGTAGTCGCTCGGGCCGACGTGGATGTCGTCGGCGTCGAGCGGCACGTCGAACTGGCTCGACACGGCCTGGGTTTTCGAGATCTTCTTGGACAGGAGCCGGTCGCGCTCCAGCATGTTCTGGAAGTCGGAGTTGCCGCCGAAGTTGAGCTGGTAGGTGCGGTCGAGCCGGATTCCGCGGTCGCGCAGGAGGTTGACCAGGGTGCGGTGCACGATGGTGGCGCCGACCTGGCTCTTGATGTCGTCGCCGATGATGGGCAGCCGGGCCTCCGCGAAGCGCCGCTCCCACTGCGGATCCGAGGCGATGAAGACCGGCATGCAGTTGACGAAGGCGCAGCCGGATTCGAGCGCCCGCTCGGCGTAGAACTCGGCCGCCGCCTGCGAGCCGACCGGCAGGTAGCAGACCAGCACGTCGACGCCCGCCTCGCGCAGCACCGCCGTCACGTCGGCGGGCGGCGCTTCCGACTCCGGCACGACGTCGCGCAGGTAGCGGCCGAGCCCGTCGAGCGTCGGCCCGCGCTCCACCGTGACGCCGGTGGGCTTCACCGCGGCGAAGCGATGGGTGTTGTTGGGGGCGGCCAGCAGCGCGTCGGCCAGGTCCCGGCCGACCTTGTCGGCGGACACGTCGAAGGCCACCACGGGCGCCACATCGCCGACCGCGTAGCCCCCGACCTCGACGTTCATCAGCCCCGGCACGGGCGCGTTGGAGACGGCGTTCCGATAGAATTCGATGCCCTGGACCAGGGACGAGGCGCAGTTGCCGACCCCGACGATGCCGATGCGAAGCTGCTTCTGTCCCAATGTCCAATCCTTGTAGCGCCCTCGCTGATTAGGACGGAACGGTCCGCTTTGCAAAGCGGGCCCGCAGGGCAGCGGCATTAACCCTGTTCGGCGATGGCCCGCGGCGCGGGACCGGCCGCGCCCGGCCCGTCGCCCCGTGGTTCAAGCTCTCTTAAGCGCCGCCGTGTCTCTTCCGGCCGTGTGGTCCGGCGAGCTGTGGGCGGGGCGGGGCGAGCGTGATGGTGTCGAGTCGTGGCGTATCGGCGGCGGTCTGCCTGACGATCGGGATCAGCTGCATCGGCAGCGTGCTCAGGGGGCACGGCAGCGACGTCGGCGCGGTGGTGGCGGTCCCCCCTCCCCCGCCCGGCGCCGAGCGGGCCGCCGCCGCCATCGAGCCCCCGGCGGCGCCGGCCGCGGTCGAGGCGGAGGTCGACACGGATCTCCCCACGGGCTCGATCGCGCCCGGCTCGGCCCTCCGCGCGCCCAACCCCGCCGCCTACGCGGATGCCGCGAGGGCGGGCTCGTCGCTCACGGTCACCGGCGCCGAGGCCATCAACTACCTCGCCGGCAACACGCTGCGGCGCGAGGGGGCGGGCGCGCCGCAGCGCCTCACCTATTTCGCGTCGCGCGGGCTGATGGGCGAGGGCGACGAGCGCGGCTTCACGGCCCGGCGCTGGGAGCGCGAGCGGCCGGAGCTGTGCGAGCCCGGGCCGGACGGCGCGATGCTGTGCCGAAGCATCACCATCCTGCTCGACGGCAAGTACGAGTTCCCCGGCGCCCGGCTCGGCACCGTCACACTGGGCGCGGCCGCGGCGGCGAACGGCACGGCGACGGGGGGCGAGACCGCCGCGCTGATGAAGGGCAACGCCCTGCACTTCCCCGAACACATCCCGTTCCTCGACAGCAGCGTCGACCTCGCGGCGGCGCCCGCCGCGGGCGGCCCTTCGAAGGCTCGGGGACCCGACGCCATCGACGCCCTCCTCGACCGCCCCGCGGCGGCCGTCGGCGGGGACGGCGCGCGCGGCCGCCAGGTCGTGCTCTATGCCAGGGACAACCGCCGGCTCGAACTCCAACCGGTCGAGGGCGGCCCCGACGGTGGACGGGCCGTGCGGGTGACGGTCGGTCACTGGCATGCCGCCAAGGCGAGCCTGTGCCAGACGCGGGTGATCGGCGAGGCGGCCCAGTCCTGCTTCAGGACCGAGACGCTGGCCGACGGCGGCGTGCGGCTGGTGCCGACCGGCAAGGCGGGCGAGCCCCAGAGCCTCACGCTCCTGCCCGAGGCTGGCGCCCGCGAGATCGCGCAAGATTGGGGACGAGATCACTTAAATGGTAGAAAACTATGATCATAATGTCAGGCTGACTCCAAAGGGCCGTCGGCCTTTTGCGGATTTCAGGGCGGAGCCCTGAGTAAAGGATACCGAAGTCAGAGGTCGCAACACTGGCCCATCTGAGGATGTCGGGGACCACCGCCGTCCGGGCAGGCAGGCCATGGAGAAGCGCGGTGAGCACGTCCGAACGACGCGGGACGCCCTGCGGCCGGGGCTGCGCTGCGAGTCCTCCTCCGGAGTTCGCCACATCATCGAAGGCGGAAAAAGCCGTGCCGCCGGGGACGCGCGGGCAAACCTTCCGGGCCGGGTCGCGTTGTCGCAGCGGCGGGGTCGGGGCTCATGGGAGCAGATTCGTCCCCCGCGAGGATCTCAGCCCCATGACCATCATCTGGTACATCATCATCGGATTCCTGGCCGGCCTGATCGCCAAGTTCCTCATGCCGGGGCCGAACGAGCCCAGCGGCTTCATCATGACGACCGTGCTGGGCATCGTCGGGGCCGTGGTGGCGAGCTATCTCGGCCGAGCGATCGGCTGGTACGGCCCGGAGGGAGGCGCCGGCTTCATCGGCGCCATCGTGGGCGCGATCGTCGTGCTGTTCATCTACGGCTTCTTCCAGCGCCGCTCCTCGGCGCTCTGAATCCGTCTCGGCCGCACGGCGGGCAGGGGCCGCCTCGGCGCCCCGCCCATCCGGTCCTAGAGCCTATTTGACTGTTGGAGCGGGTCTACGCCGCAGATGTTTCGGGTCGTCGCCAGGAGACCCGCGATGGCCGTAGCGGGGCTACGGTTGAGCGGGGCGACGCCGGGACGGCCCGAAACAGCGCGGCTCGACGTAGACCCACTCCAGCAGTCAAACAGGCTCTCAGTTGCGGCCGTTCGCCAGGGCGGCCTTCACTTGGCAGTAGCCCGTGGTGCCGCGGTAGGCGAGCGCCACGCCCCCGGCGAGTGCCAGGAGGCTCAACACCTTGTTGGGCCGGGGCTTCGCGGCCGCGGCGGCCAGGAACAGGCCGAGGCCGGTCGACACGGCGCGCTCCGTCATCGAGAGTTCGCCTGCGGGGTTCTGCGTCATGGGATGATCTCCGGTGCGGCTGCCCGACCTGGGCGGCGCCAGCCTCGACCGTAACCGCCGGGATCCAGGCGGGTTCCCGGCCCCGCGCCGCCCCCTGCCCCACGCCCCGGACCACGCCTTGAACCTGTCCTGGATCACGAACGACCTGGCGATCGGCGGCCGCCTGTCGGACGCGGAGGCCGCGCGGCTCGGCGCCGACGAGGCCGTAGGCGCCGTGGTCGACCTGCGCAGCGAGGCCGTGGACGAGCGCGCCATCCTCCGGCGCCAGGGCATCGCCTTCCTCCACCTGCCGACCGACGACCACGCCGCCATCACGCCCGCAATGCTGGAGGAGGGCGTGGGTTTCGTGGAGGCGCATCTCGCGGCGCGGCGGCGCGTGCTGGTCCACTGCGAGCATGGCATCGGCCGCTCCGCCACCCTGGCCCTGGCGGCGCTGGTGGCCGGCGGCCTGGCGCCGCTCGACGCCCTGAACCTCGCCAAGGACCGGCGCGAGCGCGTGTCGCCGAGCCCCGCCCAATACGGCTGCTGGTGCGGCTGGCTCGCGGCGCGGCGGGAGCGCCTGGGCGAAAGCTGGGACGTGCCGGATTTCGACGCCTTCGCGGCCGTGGCCTACCGACACCTCCTCGCGGCGGACCGGTGATCTTCTACGGCAAGGCGTCGCGGCGGGTCGCGGTCGCGGCGGCGCTGGCCGAGATCGACGGCTGGGTCGCCGAAGCGGTGTCGGCCCCCCTCCCCGTCGAGCGCCACGCCGCCTGGACCTCGGCCCTGGTGGCGGCCGGGGGGCTCGCCCAGGGTCTCGCCGACGCCGGCGATGGGGGCGAGGACTCCGCCCTGGCGCTGGCCCAAGCCCTGGCCGGCGTCATGGGCCGCTCCTGGAACTCGGCCTTCGCCGACCTGCCCCGCGCCGTGCCGGACCCCGTCGCGATCGCCATGGCGCGGCTGAGGGCGGCACCCGCCCTGCCCGAGGCCGTGGAGATCCGCCGCACGGAGGGCTTCTCGCATTACGCCGTCTCCCCGGAAGCCTATTGGCAGGCCGCCTCGGCGCTGCCGGCCCCGAAGCCCGCGCG
>CAXTFP010000031.1:0-12186 GCA_964243135.1 uncultured Lichenihabitans sp. | reverse complement strand
CCCGCCACCTCGCCCTTCCAGGGCGCGTAGGCGTGGAACAGCCGGTTCATGATGGCCGTCCCCTTGGTGTCGGTCATCAGCTCGCCCTGGTAGCCGATGAGCCCGCGGGTGGGCGCGTGGAACACGAGGCGCAGCCGGTTGCCGCCCGAGGGCCGCATCTCCAGCATCTCGGCCTTGCGCTCGCTCATCTTCTGGATGACGACGCCCGAATGCTCCTCGTCGACGTCGACCACGACCTCCTCGACCGGCTCCAGCCGCTCGCCCGACCCCTCGTCGGTGCGGAACACCACGCGGGGGCGGGAGATGCCGAGCTCGAAGCCCTCACGGCGCATCGTCTCGATCAGGATGGCGAGCTGCAGTTCGCCGCGGCCCTCCACCACGTAGCTGTCGGTGAGGGGCGAGTCGGAGACGCGCAGCGCCACGTTGCCCTCGGCCTCCTTGTAGAGGCGGTCGCGGATCACGCGGCTCGTCACCTTGTCGCCCTCGGTGCCGGCGAGCGGGCTGTCGTTCACCAGAAAGGTCATCGACAGGGTCGGCGGGTCGATCGGCTGGGCGTGGAGCGGCTCCGTCACCTCCGGCAGGCAGAGCGTGTCGGCGACGTTGAACTTGGTCAGGCCCGCGATGGCGACGATGTCGCCGGCCTCGGCCACATCGATCGGGGCGCGCTCGATGCCGCGGAACGCGAGGATCTTGGAGACGCGGCCCGTCTCGACGACCTTGCCGTCGTTGTCCAGCACCTTGACGTTCTGGTTCGGCTTGATGCTGCCCGACTGCACGCGCCCGGTGATGAGGCGGCCGAGGTAGGGGTTGGCCTCGAGAAGCGTGCCGAGCATGCGGAACGCGCCCTCCTCGACCTTCGGCTCGGGCACGTGCTTGACCACGAGGTCGAACAGCGGCGCGAGGCCCTCCTGCGGCCCCTCGGGCGACTCGGCCATCCAGCCGTTGCGGCCGGAGCCGTAGAGCACGGGAAAGTCGAGCTGCTCGTCGCTGGCGTCGAGCGCCGCGAACAGGTCGAACACATCGTTGATGACCTCCTGGACGCGCGCATCCGGCCGGTCGACCTTGTTGATCGCCACGACCGGGCGCAGGCCGAGCTTCAGGGCCTTGCCGACCACGAACTTGGTCTGCGGCATCGGCCCCTCGGCGGCGTCCACCAGCACGATCACGCCGTCCACCATCGACAGGATGCGCTCCACCTCGCCGCCGAAGTCGGCGTGGCCGGGCGTGTCGACGATGTTGATGCGCGTGTCGTGCCACACTACCGACGTGACCTTGGCCAGGATGGTGATGCCGCGCTCCTTCTCGAGGTCGTTCGAGTCCATCACGCGCTCGGCGACGCGCTGGTTCTCGCGGAACGAGCCCGCCTGCTGGAGGAGCTTGTCGACCAGCGTGGTCTTGCCGTGGTCGACGTGGGCGATGATGGCGATGTTGCGGAGCTTCATGGGTCTCGTCGGGCGTTGTCCGCCGGCCCGGTCCGCCCTGGGATGGACCGGCCGAACCGAACACGGGAAAGACCAGCCCTCCGCGGGATGCGGAGGGGCTGATCTGGGGAGCGAAAGCGTCTTTGATCGCGCCGTCGCGGGCGGCACCGCCATCATATGGGGACGGTGCGACGTCCATGCGACCGGGCGTATAGCGCCCGTGAGCTCGCTTGCCCTACATCATCGGCGCGGCTTTGGGAACCCCGGATGGTGCGGTGCAACCGGGGGCCATGCCTTCACTCGGCCGCCCGCGCCACCAGGGTGGGCGCGCCGGGCGTCCCGCCGATCTGCGCGCGCCGGTCGCGCACCGCGGCCCTGACCTGGTTCAGGGCGATGCCGAAGACGGCGAGCCGCCGGTCGTCGCCGCTCACCGAGGCGCCGCCGCCGAGTCCGGTCGCCATCAGGCCGTCGGCCTCGGCCTGGAGCGCGTCGAGCGCCGCGGCCGAGGGCGCGGCCCGCACCAGCGCCAGCATGTCGACGAGGCGGCCCACGGAGGTGTCCAGCGACGCCGTCCGGCGGCCGTTGATGCGGCCCAGCAGCGCGGTGACGCCCGAGGCCAGCACGCCCGCCAGCATGGCGCCGATGTAGATGAAGTCGCTGTACTTGTCGAAGAACGTCTGCTCGTCGTCGTCGATATAGGCGGCCGTCCCCGCATGGGCCGGCATCGCCAGCCCCTTGTCGGTCGAGGGGGCCTCGATGCGCCGAGCGATCGGCACGGTCGCGGCGATCTGCATCTTCTCGGTCAGGAAGAAGCGCGTGAGGTCGGAGATGAGGTCCTGCGACACGGCCTCGTTGGCGACGAGCCGGTGCGTGATGGACAGCGTGTCGTATTCGTCGGCCGGCCGCGGCGGCGTGCCGCCGAAGGCGCCGCGCACCACCTCCAGCTTCTCGTAGCCGGGCGAGCGCAGGGCGATGGCGTCGGCCTCGGCGATCGGCACCAGGGCGGGCGGGCCTTCCCCGCCGGCCGCCACGGCCCTGACGATGTCGCGCAGGCGCGGGCTCGACAGCACGTCGACCGCCAGCACGGCGTCCACGGCCTTGGACTTCACGGCCTCGGGCACCTCCTCGGGCGCCAGCCCCACCACCTTCACGTCGTCCGGGCGGACGTCGTATTGCGCGAGGGCCGTGGTCAGCATGGCCTCGTTGCCCTGGCCGCGGTG
Organism: uncultured Lichenihabitans sp.; assembly: GCA_964243135.1. GTDB lineage: Bacteria > Pseudomonadota > Alphaproteobacteria > Rhizobiales > Beijerinckiaceae > Lichenihabitans. The sequence goes on along the minus strand of CAXTFP010000031.1, from coordinate 9,545 downwards.
GACGATGCCGACCGTGTGGCCGGCGAGGTCGGCGATCTCGCGGATCCCGCCCCCGCCCGGCGCCACCAGCAGCGCCGCGTCACGGTGCAGGATCACCACGGTCTGGGCGTCGTCCGGCAGGGCCACGTCGGTGCGGATCACCGCGAGGTCGGCCTTGCCGCCGTCGACCTCGGCCGAGGCGGCGGCGGGCCCGTCCACGGGGTGGATCTGCAGCCGCACGGCGTAGCGGCCGAACTTGAGCAGCTTCGCGGCCGTGCCGATCACGGCGAAGTCGTCCGCATCGGCCTTGGAGATCGCCACGGTCAGCCGGGTTGGCCGCTCGTACCAGAAGGTCGCGGCCCCGACGACGAGCAGGGCCGCCGCCACGGCCCCGACCGCCAGGATGGTGAAGGAGCGATGCATCGACCCTGGTTCTCCCGGGCTCGCGCCGCGCCCTCACGTTGAAACGCCATCGGAGAGCAGCTTGTGGTCCATTCTGTGGCGGCGCCCCGCCCGTGTCGATGACGCCCCGGGCCGGATCCCGCCCTTTTTGAATCACGCCGCGGCGCGCAGGATCTGGAACAGGTAGAAGCCGTTCATCCGCACCGATTGATGGGCGATGTCGCGCTGGAACCCCGGCAGGGGGCGGGGCTCCGGGTGCTGGCCGCTGAAGTCCCATTCGCCCGAGAACAGGAAGCGCGGCACGGCGGCGTCCGCCGGCACGGCGCACCAGATCTCGCCCTCCTCGCGGCGCGCGAACATGTTCCAGATCCGGGGGTCGGGCCATGTTTCCATGCTGTGGTCCTCCGTGGTCGGGCGAGGCGCGGGGGCGGGCGTCGCCCCGCGCCTTGAATGCGCGACGATCGAGTTCGGTTACGGCGGATCCGAGGCGGAGCCGAAGAACGGAACCCTTCCCATTTCGCTATCCCCCTGCTACGTCACGCCCATGACGACGCGGGCCCGGATCACGCCGATTACCGGCCCGTGCGGCGCTTGAGCGGCACGCTCGCACCGCACGGGAGCCTCCGCTCGACCGGCACGCCTCGCGTCCCCACGGGGACGGGTGCCGCCTTCCCCGCGACGCGACGCCGCTGCGCTCCGCCGCCAGCCCCTTCGGTCCTCCCATGAACGACGCCAACCGGCCCGCCGCCGTCCAGCCCGCCCCGGACGCCGCAGCCACCGACTATGCCAAGACCCTGTTCCTGCCCCACACCGACTTCCCGATGCGGGCCGGCCTGCCCGCCAAGGAGCCGGAGCTGCTGGCGCGCTGGGCCGCCATCGACCTCTACGGCCGCCTGCGCGCCCAGGCCGCGGGCCGGCCGAAGTTCGTGCTGCACGACGGCCCCCCCTACGCCAACGGCAACATCCACATCGGGCACGCGCTGAATAAGATCCTGAAGGACACGGTGGTGAAGTCTCAGCAGATGCTGGGGCGCGATTCCGACTACGTCCCTGGCTGGGACTGCCACGGCCTGCCGATCGAGTGGAAGATCGAGGAGGAGTATCGCGCCAGGGGCCGCAACAAGGACGCCGTGCCGGTGGTGGAGTTCCGCCGCCAGTGCCGCGCCTTCGCGCAAGGGTGGCTCGACGTGCAGCGGGACGAGTTCAAGCGCCTGGGCATCGTCGGCGACTGGGACCACCCCTACGCCACCATGGCGTTCGGCGCCGAGGCCGCGATCGCCCGCGAGATCATGAAGTTCGCGGCGAACGGCCTGCTCTACCGCGGCTCGAAGCCCGTCATGTGGAGCGTCGTCGAGAAGACCGCGCTGGCCGAGGCCGAGGTCGAATACGAGGACTACACCTCCGACACGGTCTTCGCGGCCTTCCCGTGCCAGGTGGTGGCGGGCGACGGCGCCGTGCTGGACGCCCGCGCCGCGGCCTGGAACGCGCTGGCCTTCCGCCACGAGGCCGGCGGCGAGCTGCGCCCGGCCTCGGTCGTCATCTGGACCACGACGCCCTGGACGATGCCGGGCAACCGCGCGGTCGCCTTCTCGTCGCGCGTGCCCTACGGGCTCTACCGGGTGACGGCGGCGGCCGACGGCAACTGGGCCGGGGTGGGCCACCGCTACGTGCTGGCCGACAGCCTTGCCGAGGGCGTGTTCAAGGCGGCCCGCGTCGAGGGCTTCGAGCGGCTCGGCGACGTTTCGGCCGAGGCCCTGTCGGTGGGGGTCTGCGCGCATCCCTTCGCGGCCACGCTGCCCGGCTACGGCTTCGCGGTGCCGCTGCTCGCGGGCGACCACGTCACCGACGAGGCCGGCACGGGCTTCGTCCACACGGCGCCGGGGCACGGGCGCGAAGACTTCGACCTGTGGCTCGCCTCGACGCGCGAGCTGCTGGCCCGGCGCGTCGACACCCGCATCCCCTACACGGTCGACGCCGACGGGGCGCTCACGGCCGACGCGCCCGGCTTCGAGGGCCGCCGCGTGCTCACCGACAAGGGCGCCAGGGGCGACGCCAACGACGCCGTCTTCGCGGCCCTGTCGGAAGCCGGGACGCTGGTCGGCCGCGGCCGGCTGAAGCACGCCTACCCCCATTCCTGGCGCTCGAAGAAGCCCGTCATCTTTCGCAACACGCCGCAGTGGTTCATCGCCATGGACCAGCCCTTCGCCGTTCCGGGCGCCCCGGCGCGGCCGGCGCCGGCGCATGGCGCGAACGCGCCCGACACGCTGCGCGGCGTGGCCCTCGGGGCCATCGCCGAGACCAAGTGGTTTCCCGCTAGCGGGGAGAACCGCATCACCGGCATGATCGCCAACCGGCCCGACTGGGTCGTGTCGCGCCAGCGCGCCTGGGGCGTGCCCATCGCGATCTTCGTGCGCGACCGAGCCGACGGCACGGCCGAGATCCTGCGCGACGACGCCGTGAACGACCGGGTGCTCGCGGCCTTCGCGGCCGAGGGGGCGGACGCTTGGTACGAGACGGGCGCGGCCGAGCGCTTCCTCGGCGCCCGCGCCGCCGAGGGGTGGCGCAAGGTCGACGACATCCTCGACGTATGGTTCGACTCGGGCTCGACCCACGCCTTCACGCTGGAGGACCCGGGAGCCTTCCCGCAGTTTCAGGGCCTGCGCCGGCGCGTCGACGGCGGGGACGATGAGGTCATGTACCTCGAAGGCTCGGACCAGCACCGCGGCTGGTTCCACTCCTCGCTGCTCGAATCCTGCGGCACGCGCGGCCGCGCGCCCTACGACGCCGTGCTGACGCACGGCTTCACGCTGGACGAGAACGGCCGCAAGATGTCGAAGTCGCTCGGCAACGTGGTGGCGCCGCAGGACGTCATCGCGCAGTCGGGCGCCGACATTCTGCGCCTGTGGGTGGCGGGCGCCGACTATGCGGGCGACCAGCGCCTCGGCAAGACGGTGCTGGGCACCACGGTCGAAACCTACAAGAAGTGGCGCAACACCCTGCGCTGGATGCTGGGCACGCTGAGCCACGCGCGCGCCGACGAGCGCGTCCCTCACGCTGACCTGCCGGAGCTGGAGCGCTTCGTGCTCCACCGCCTGGCCGAGCTCGACCGCACGGTGCGGGCCGGCTACGCGGGCTTCGACTACACCCGCATCCTGGCGGCGCTCGGCGCCTTCATGACGGGCGACCTGTCGGCCTTCTACTTCGACGTCCGCAAGGACGCGCTCTACTGCGACCCGCCCTCCAGCGTGACGCGGCGCGGCGCCCTGACGGTCATCGATGCCGTGTTCGAGCGCGTCGCCGTGTGGCTGGCGCCGATCCTGTCCTTCACGGCCGAGGAAGCCTGGCTCGCGCGCCACCCCTCGGCCGAGGGCTCGGTGCACCTCCAGCTCTTCCCCGACCTGCCCGAGGCGTGGTCCGACGAGGCGCTGGCGGCGCGCTGGCGCAGGATCCGCGACGCGCGCCGCGCCGTGACGGGCGCGCTGGAGCTGGAGCGGGCCGCCAAGCGCATGGGCTCGTCGCTCGAAGCCGCGCCGGCGGTCTTCGTGTCGGACGCGGAGCTCGGGGCGCTGCTGCGCGGCATCGACTTCGCCGAAGTGTGCATCACCTCCTCCATCACGATCGAGGACGGCGAGGGCCCGGCCGAGGCCTGCCGCCTCCCCGACGTCCCGGGCATCGCCGTGGTGCCGCGCCGCGCCGAGGGGCGGAAGTGCGCCCGCTCCTGGAATGTGTCGCCGCTGGTCGGCACGGACCCCGACTACCCCGACGTCACGCCGCGCGACGCCCAAGCCCTGCGCGAACTGGCCCTGCGCGAGCTCGCCGCGGCGGGGCGGCTCCCGTGAGGGGCGGCCCGCGCGCGCTGGGCGCCGCCGCGGCGGTCCTGGCCTTCGCGGTCGACCAGGCGTCGAAGCTGTGGCTGCTGCAGGGGTTCGGCCTCGCCGAGCGCCAGCCCTATGCGGTGGCGCCGGGCTTCGACCTCGTGCTGGCCTGGAACCGCGGCGTGTCCTACTCGCTGCTGACCTCGGACGGCGCGGCGGGCCCCGCGCTGCTCATCGGCGCCACCGGCCTCGCGACGGTTGCGCTGGCGGTGTGGCTATGGCGCAGCGCGACGGCCCTGACGGGCCTGGCCCTGGGCCTGCTGATCGGCGGCGCGCTCGGCAACCTCGTCGACCGCGTGGCCTACGGGGCGGTGGTGGATTTCGTGTCGCTCCACGCGGGCGCGTTCCGCTGGTACGTGTTCAACGGCGCCGACTGCGCCATCACGGCCGGCGTCGCCCTGCTGCTGGTGGAATGGTTCGTGCTCGCCGGGCGCGAGGCGGCGGCGCGGGGCTGAGGTACCCGCGCACCTGGTCCGCCTCCTCCACCACGCTTCGCGTGGTCCCCCTCCTCCACGTGCGTGGAGGAGGAGATGCCGCGGCGGCGTTGCGTCCTCCTCCGCCCCGCGGAGGAGGGGGACCGCCCGAAGGGCGGTGGAGGAGGCCCGGCGCGTCCGCCCGCGGCTCGCGACCTCTCCGCGCCTACCGCCCCTGGGCCGCGGCCTCGGCGCGGGCGGCCTCCAGGTAGAGCCGCAGCAGCTTGGCGGTGCGCGGGCCCGGCCGGCCGGTGCCGACCGCGCGTCCGTCGATCGACACCACCGGCACCACGACGTTGGACGCGCTGGTGTAGAAGACTTCCGCGGCCGCGCACGCCTCCTCGACCGTGAAGGCGCGCTCCTCCAGCACGAGGCCGTCCTCGGCGGCGAGCCGCATCACGGCCTCGCGCGTGATGCCGGGCAGGACGGCGTCCGACAGCGGCCGCGTGACGATGCGGCCGTCCGCCCGGATGATGAAGGCCGTGGAGGAGCCGCCCTCCGTGACGAACCCGTCCTCCACCAGAAAGACCTCGGCGGCGCCGGCCGCGGCGGCCTCGCGCTTGGCCAGGACCTGGGCCAGGAGGCCGGTCGACTTGATGTCGCGCCGCGCCCAGCGCAGGTCCGGCCGCGTCACCACGGCGGCGCCCCGCTCGCGGAGCGGCGCGTCGACGATCCGCTTCGCCTGGGTGAATATGACGACCGTGGGGGACAGGTCGGCGGGAGGGCTGAAGTCGCGCTCGGCGACGCCGCGCGTCACCTGGATGTAGACGACGCCCTGGTCCAGCGCGTTGCGGCGGACGAGCTCGCGCTGGACGCGCATCCAGCCCTCCGCCGGATGGGGGTTGGGGATGCCGATCTCGCCGAGCGAGCGGTCGAGGCGCGCGAGGTGGGCGGCGGCGTCGACCAGGGCGCCGTCGAGCACGGCCGTGACCTCGTAGACTCCGTCCGCGAACAGGAAGCCGCGGTCCATGACGGGGATGCGGGCCTCCTCCTCGCGGACAAAGTCGCCGTCGAGGAAGACGGTGCGGTCCATAGCTCCGCCCCTCAGCCGCGGAACCGGGCGAGGCGGCCGGCGGGGGCGCCCAGCACCTCGTCGTCGCGCATCACCGGGGTGCCGCGCAGGATCGTCGCCACCGGCCAGCCCCGGACGGTCGTGCCGGCGAAGGGCGTCCAGCCGCAGGGCGAGGCGATCCAGCTGTCCTCGATGGTGCGCCGCCGCCCCATGTCGACCAGCGTGACGTCGCCGTCGTAGCCCGCCGCGAGCCGCCCCTTGCCGAGAAGGCCGTAGACCCGCGCCGGCCCCGCGGCCATGAGGTCGACCAGGCGCGACAGCGACAGGCGCCCGGCGCTGACGTGGTCGAGCATGATCGGCACCAGCGTCTGCACGCCGGTGAGGCCGGCCGGGCAGTCGGGCCAGGGCAGCGCCTTGGCGGCGCGCGAATGGGGCGCGTGGTCGGAGCCGACCGTGTCGACCGTGCCGTCGCGCACGGCCGCCCAGCTCGCCGCCCAGTGCTCCTCGCCGCGGATCGGCGGGTTCATGACGCCGAAGCCCCCGAGCCGGTCGTAGCAGTCCGGCGCCACCTGGGTCAGGTGGTTGACCAGCACTTCGACGGTCGCGACGTCGCGGAACTCCTTGAGATAGTCGAGTTCCTGCGCGGTCGACACGTGCAGGATGTGGGCGGGCCGGCCCGTGCGGCGGGCGAGCGCCATAAGGCGGCGCGTGCCGAGAAAGGCGCATTCCTCGTCGCGCCATTCCATGTGGCTGCGGTGCGGCATGCCGGAGCGGAACAGGGGCTTGCGGGCCTGGAGCCGGTACTCGTCCTCGCTGTGGAAGGCGATGCGCCGCCGCCCGGCCCGCATCACCCGCTCGATGTTCTCGTCGTCCTCGACCATGAGGGTGCCGGTGGAGGACCCGGCGAAGACCTTGACGGCGCAGACGCCGGGCTCCTGCTCCAGCGCAGCGAGCTCGTCGACGTTGCCCTTGGTGCCGCCGACGTAGAGGCCGACGTCGCACCAGCTTTCCCGCTCGGCGTAGCCCCGCTTCCAGTCGAGCCGCTCGCGATCCACGATGGCGGGGCTCGTGTTCGGCATGTCGAAGACGGTGGCGATGCCGCCGAGCACCGCCGCGCGCGTGCCGGTGCCGAGCGTCTCGACCGAAGGGTCGCCGGGGTCGCGCAGGTGGACGTGGCTGTCGATGAGGCCGGGCAGCACGTGGAGCCCCGCGGCGTCGATCACCTCGGCGGCCGTGTCGGACTCGAGGGCGCCGATGGCCGCGAAGCGCCCGCCCGTCACGGCGACGTCGGCGCACTCCTCGCCCCAGGGCAGGACGCAGGTGCCGCCGCGGATCAGGAGGTCGTGGTGCATGGTCGGGGTCCCGTTCGGGGCGGCTTGGCCCGGCGCTCACGTCCGTCAAAGATCGTGACTCGCCGCGAGGGGCCGCCCGGAGCGTGCGAGTGTATCGGGCGGGCGCCGCGCTGCCCACCGCTTTGCGCCTGGGGAAGAGAGCGAGAAACTTTCAGGACACGGCATGATCCGTGGCAAGGTGCTCCGCATCTATATCGAGCGCGAGCCGGGAATCATCGAGTCGCGTGCAGCATGGCTGAGGATGAGGAACCGTCGATGCGCGGCGGCAAGAAGTCCGCTCGCGATCGCTGGTTTGGCCTGGAAGGTCGGGAAGGCTTTCCTGAGTTTCGGCGATGGTGGCATCGAAAGGGCAAGGACGAGGAGGGTGGCCGAGACATCGCGAGTCGCGATGAGGCGGAAACCATCTTCGAATCGTGGTCCCGCTCGCGTCACCCCAGGATAAGGTGAGCCATGGTCATGCACCCTTCGGTCTCCAGCCCGGTCGATGCGGCGCTCCGCACGGGCGACGAGGGACGCGTCGTCGAGGCCCTGCGCCATTCCTCGAGAGACGCGGCCGAGCGTGATAGATCGTCATTGACACGAGAGATCATCGCGCTCCTTCGGACGACACCGTCGCGCCGCGTGCGGAATGCGGCGGCCCTCGCTCTCGCCGATCTCGGCGATCCTCATGCCGCGGAGGGCATCGTCGACGTGCTGCGCCGGCCCGAGATCGCCGACTCCTCGGGAACGCTGCTCTTCGCCCTGAACGAACTCGGCGCTTCGCTCCCGCTGAGCCTCCTCGTGCATCTCGTCGAGCACGGCTCCTTCGAGGGCCGGGCCGAGGCCCTGATCGCGATGGAGGAGGGCCGGGTCACGCCGGGCAACGGGGTCGAGACCGAGGGGGCCCGGCGCATCCTGACGAGGCTCGCGGAGGGCCAGGGCGATCCCGACGCCGCCGGAGCAGCCCGGCAGGCGCTCGAACACCTCGCCGCCGGGGGATCGGGATAGGGATCGCCGCCCCGGTGCCGGCGCGGCTCGCAGGTTCCGTACCGGGCCTGCGGCGCGATGGGCTTCACCTCCTCACTGCGCCACCAGCTCCGCCTGCAGCGCACCCGCCGACTTGATGGCCTGGAGGATCGCGATGATGCCGGACGGCTTCAGGCCGATCTGGTTCAGCCCGTTGACCAGCGTCTTCAGCGTCGTGCCGTGAATGATCTCCAGCGTGCCCTTGGGCTCGGTCGACGAGATGGCGGTGGACGGCACGACCTGGGTCTTGCCGCCCGACAGGGGCGCGGGCTGCGACACCTGCGGGGACTCGGTGATGCGGACCGTGAGGCTGCCGTGCGTCACCGCGACGGTCGAGATCTGCACGTCCTCGCCGATCACCACCGTGCCGGTGCGCTCGTCGATCACCACGCGGGCCGGGGCGTCGGGCTCGACCTTGAGGTCGCCGATCTCCGACATGAAGCGCGTGGCCGTGACGCCGGGCGGGCACAGCAGCGCCACGCGGCGCAGGTCCTCCTCGTGGGCGGACTGGGCGTGGAAGCGGGCGCGGGTGTAGCCGTTCACCGCGTCCGCCACCCGCACGGCCGTCTTGAAGTCGGGGTTCTTGAGCTCCAGCACCAGCGTCCCGCCCGGCCCGAAGGCGCCCGGGGCTTCGCGCTCGACGATGGCGCCGTTGGCGATGCGCCCCGCCGTGGGCACGCCCTGGCTGTAGGTTTCGGCGGCGCCCGCGGCCGAGGAGCCCGACACCGACACGGCCCCCTGGGCCACGGCGTGGGTCTGGCCGTCGCCGCCCATCAGCGGGGTCATCACGAGGGTGCCGCCGAGCAGCGACGTGGCGTCGCCGAGCGACGACACCGTCACGTCGAGCGGCTGGCCGCGCCCCGCGAGCGGCGGGAGCTGCGCCGTGACGATGACGGCCGCGACGTTGCGGTTGCGCAGCGGGATGTTGCGGACGTTGACGCCCATGCGGTCGAGCATGGATTGGACGGCCTGCTCGGTGAAGGGCGCGTTGCGCATCGTGTCGCCGGTGCCGAGCAGCCCCACGACGAGCCCGTAGCCGACGAGCTGGTTGTCGCGCATGCCGCTCAGCGTGGCGATGTCCTTGATCCGCACGGAGGCTGAGGCGGGCGCCGCCGCCGCGGCGAGGAGCGCCAGGAGCGCGGCGCAGAGGGGGGCCGCGGGGCCGCGGGGGCGGCGCATCAGCCCTGGCCCACGTGGACGGCGCCGTCGTTGCCGATCGTGCCCGAGATCGTCAGCCCGGTTTCGAGGTTGCGCACCGGGATCACGTCGCCTACCGCGCCCGACTGGAGCGCCGAGCCGTAGGTCGAGATCGTCAGCCCGCTCTCGGCGTAGACGATCCGCACCATGGCGTTGATCACCACGACGGTGGCCTCGCCGACCGAGTTCTTCGCGTTCGGCAGGTTCGGCAGCAGCGTGCGCCGCGACGTCTTGTTGACCAGCGCCCCGC
>CAXTFP010000030.1:0-12365 GCA_964243135.1 uncultured Lichenihabitans sp. | reverse complement strand
CCTGGGCGGTGATGCGGCGCGCGACCTCGGCGGCCGCGGCGCCCCCGGTCAGCTCGGACCAGGCGGCGCGGAACAGCCGGGTCGCGATCGACCCGTCGCGCCCCGCCGAGCGGACGCGCTTCAGGTCGCCGATCTCGCCGAACAGGGCCTTCAGCCCGTCCGGCGCGGCGTCGATGGGATGGTCCACGGGAGGGCGCTCAGCCGACGTTGAGCCAGTCCATGAGCATGGCCTCCTGGAGGTGGAAGGCGTGCTCGGGCCTGTTGCCCGGCTTCGTCATCGGGGCCTTGAAGAAGTGGCTCAACTGTTCCTGCACGCCGCCGTCGCCGCGCTTCGAGGCGAGGCCGATGACGCGGGCGATCTCGATGGCGAGGGGTGCGGCCAGGATCGAGTCCTTGCACAGGAAATTGACCTTGATCTGCATCTTCTGGCCGAGGAACCCCGTGACATCGACGTTGTCCCAGGCTTCCTTGTCGTCGCCGCGCGGCCGGTAGTAGCGGATGTCGACGAGGTGGTCCTCGACCGGGTAGCCCAGCATCTCCTCCAGCACGCAGCCCTTGGTCTTGAGCTTCGACTGGAGCGAGTCCGGATCCTGCAGGGCGAAACCGTCGCGGTTGCCCAGGATGTTGGTCGAGAACCAGCCGTCGACGTGGAGCGCGCGCGACTTCAGGGCCGGGGCGATCACGGTCTTCATCATGGTCTGGCCGGTCTTGCCGTCCTTGCCCGCGATGGCGACGTTGCGGTCCCGGGCGAAGGCCATCAGGGCCGGCACGTCGGCCGCGACGCTCGGCGTGAAGTTGGCATAGGCGTGGTCGCTGGCGATGGCCGCGTAGGCGTAGAGCATCGCCGGGCCGATCGACTCGTCGTCGCGGTCGAGGCCGCGCTCGAAGGCCTCCACGGAATTCAGCGTGTCGCGGGTCAGGTCGGGCCAGGACTCGGTCGAGGCGAGGTTGAGCACCACGACGCGGTCGACGCCGCTCTCCTCTTTGAAGCGCCGCAGGTCGTCGGCGATCATGTCGACGGCTTCGCGGTGGTTCCGGGCCGCCGTGACGTTGCGGCCGACGATGTTGCGGCAGAACTGCTGGCTCGCCACGGCCTTCCAGGGCGTCATGGTCCTGAGCTTGTCGGCGGAAGCTGCGCCGTCCTTGCCCAACACCCCGTGTTCCTCGGCCGCGGCCGCGAGGTCGACGCCGTTGACATCCCAGCCGCCGAACACGATGTCCTTGTAATTGGCGAGGCCGGGCACGTTCAGATGCGCCAGCGGCAGCCCGTCGAGCTGGTTCGAACCGGCCTTGAGGGCCTCGATCCCGGCGACCGCCGTCGTGGCGACGGCCCCGCCCAGACCCACGATGGCGACGCCGAGGCGTTCACCGCGCATTGAACCCGTGGTCGACAAATCCACTCCTACCGAAGATGCGGGAAACGCGTCCGGACATCCGCATCGTTGTTCCATAGCCGGGGCCGACGTCCGTCACCGGGCGCCCGCCTGCGTCCCTCAACATGAGCCAAACCGCCGTCTGGATCCATTGCGGCATGTTGGCGGACCCGCTGTGGCGCGGTAACGCCGTCGAGACTGGCTTCCCACCTGCGCTACGATGTCGCGGAATTGCGGCGAAACACTCGCCCCCCGGCCGAATTAATCATTCGTATGAATATGATATTCATCGTCATATGACGTCCGTCATCGCACGTGGGCGTGCGGCGTGGCCCGAGCGGATGTTTTGCCGCATGACACCGATCCTCGATCCGAAGCAGACGGATGCGCCGCGGAACTTCGGGATCGGTCGCGGCGACGCGACCGACAGAAGGACCGGTCGGAGCGGAACGTTTTGACCGCCGAGGCGAAGCGCCCGACGGTCCGGCTGAGCGACGTCGCCAAGCGGGCCCAGTGTTCGGCCGCGACCGTGTCGCGCGTGCTCAACGCCCCGCAGACGGTCAACGCCGAGGCGCGGCTGAGGGTCGAGGCGGCGGTGCGCGATCTCGGCTACATGCGCAACGGCGCGGCCCGCGCGCTCCGTTCCCGCCGCTCGCAGATCGTCGGCCTGATCCTGCCGACCCTGAAGCAGCCGATCTTCGCGGGCTTCGTCGAGACCCTGCAGGACACGCTGTCGCGACAGGGCCATTCCCTGCTCGTGACGAGCTCGGACTATTCGCTCGATCAGGAACTGTTCCAGGCCCGCCTCCTCGCCGAGCGCGGCATCGACGGCCTCGTGCTGGTCGGCCACGGGCGTCGGCCCGAGCTCTACGCCATGCTTGAGGCACAGGACGTCCCCTACGTCACGACCTACACGCTGATGCCCCGGTCGAGGCACCCCGTCGTTGGATTCGACAACAGGGACGCCGTCGCGAAGGTGGTGCGTTTCCTGGTCGGCCTCGGCCATCGGGACTTCGCCATGGTGGTGAGCGACTATCGCGAGAACGACCGCGTCGAGGAGCGCATCGCGGGCGTCGCCTCGACGCTCGCGGCCCATGGGTTGACGCTGCCGCCCGAGCGCATCGTGCGGGTCAGCTTCGCGATGGAAGGGGGCCGGGCCGCGCTGGGGCGCCTGATCGCCTCCGGGGCACGCCCGACGGCTGTGATCTGCAGTTGCGACATCCTGGCCTATGGCGTGCTGGTCGAGGCGAACGCCCACGGCTTGAGGGTGCCGTCCGATCTGTCGGTGACCGGTTTCGACGACCTCGCCGATTCGTCCCATCTCCATCCGGCGCTGACCAGCCTCGCGATCTCGGCCGACGAGATCGGCCGGCTCGCGGGCCGATACCTGCTGGCGCGCATCGCGGGACGGCCCCACGACGCGCAGGTCGCCATCGAGACCCGCCTCATGGTGCGCGGCACGACCGCCCCTCCCCCGGGCTGACGACACCTTTCCTTCCGGCGACCCCGCCGCCCGACGGCGGCGCGCGGGCGATTTGCGCCGCGGCGGCCGGGCAAGGTAAGTTGATGCTCGGCGTCGGATTCCGTCCGGTGCGCCCCCCGGGAGAGAGACTTGACCGACAAGCGCGTTCTGATCACCGGCGGAGCCGGGTTCGTCGGCTCCCACCTGTGCGAGGCCGTCCTCAGGCGCGGCGACGAGGTCCTGTGCGTCGACAATTTCTACACGGGCTCGCGTCGCAACGTCGCCCACCTGCTGGGGAACCCGCGCTTCGAGCTCCTGCGCCACGACGTCTGCTTCCCGCTCCACGTCGAGGTCGACGAGATCTACAACCTCGCCTGCCCGGCCTCGCCGGTCCACTATCAGTCGGACCCCGTCCAGACCACCAAGACCAGCGTCATCGGCGCGCTCAACATGCTGGGCCTGGCCAAGCGCCTGAAGGTGCCGGTGCTGCAGGCGTCGACCTCCGAATGCTACGGCGACCCGGCCGTCCACCCCCAGCCTGAAACCTACTGGGGCCACGTCAACCCGATCGGCCCACGGTCCTGCTACGACGAGGGCAAGCGCTGCGCCGAGACGCTGTTCTTCGACTACCACCGCCAGCACCGGACGCGGATCAAGGTGGCGCGGATCTTCAACACCTCTGGGCCGCGGATGCATCCCGACGACGGCCGCGTCGTGTCGAACTTCATCGTCCAGGCCCTGCGCGGCCAGGACATCACGCTCTACGGCGACGGCACGCAGACGCGCTCCTTCTGCTACGTCGACGACCTGGTGGACGGCCTGATGCGCCTCATGGCGACGCCGCGCGGCGTCACCGGCCCGATCAACATCGGCAACCCGGGCGAGTTCACCATCCGGCAGCTCGCCGAGACGGTGGTGGCCATGACGGGATCGCCCTCGCGCCTCGTGCTGCTCCCCCTGCCGCAGGACGACCCGCGCCAGCGCCGGCCCGACCTCGCGCGCGCCGAAGCCGAGCTCGGATGGCGCCCCTCCACCGCCCTGCGGGACGGGCTCGCCCGCACCATCGCGTATTTCCGCGACCTGCTCGACCTCCCCGCGGTGCGGCCGGAGGCCGAAGTCGTCCCGGTGCGGAAGGCCGCGGCGCGCCACAGGGTGGCGTGAGGGTCGCCTTCCCCTTCCCCGGAGCCGACGCCATGCCGAATGTACCCACCATCCCCGATCCCGACACTCCCCTGGCGCTGGTCGTCATGGGGGTCAGCGGCTCGGGCAAGTCGACCGTCGCGGCCCAGCTCGCGGAGCGGATCGGCCTGCCCTACCGCGACGGCGACGACCTCCATCCGCAGAGCAACGTCGACAAGATGCATGCCGGGACGCCGCTCGACGACGCGGACCGCTGGCCCTGGCTCGACAAGGTGGCCGAAGCCCTGGTGGCGGGAGCGCGCGACGACGGCGGGGTCGTGCTGGCCTGCTCGGCCCTGCGCCGCTCCTACCGCGACCGGCTGCGGGCCGGCACCGGCGGAGCGGTGCGCTTCGCCTTCCTCGACGTCGGCTTCGCCGTGATCGAGGACAGATTGAAGCGGCGCGCCCACCATTTCATGCCGCAGAGCCTGCTCAGGAGCCAGTTCGACACGCTGGAGCGGCCGGGGGCCGACGAGGTCGACGTGATGACGATCCCGTCCGACGGGCCGGCCGAGGGGATCGTCGCCGATCTGGCGCGCCGGCTCGGGCGCTGACGGGCCGGGACGACCGAAGGGACGGGGATCAGTCCGATCGCGGGATCGCGTCATTTTCCGGGCGGACCGTGTCGCCCGTGTCCTCGCGGGATCGATCGGGCGGTGCTAAGGACCTATCTCGGTAGGAGGCGGTTGAGGGCCGGCGAGGGATTTTGCGGGCCGGGCAGGAGGGGTCGCAGGCGCGATGCCCGCGCATCGGGCCAAGGGCCCGACGCACCCGGCGCGGAAAAGAACCGGCGGACCGACCCGATCTCCTACCGAGATAGGTCCTAAGGCGGCATGAGCGAGGGAGCCCGCGCCGTTGTTCGGGGATGGTTGGGAGTGGCAGGATGCGACGCGTCACGGGATGGATCGCGCTGGCGGCGCTGGCGCTGCTCGGGGGATGCGCTCATCCCGCCCCTCCGCAGGAAGCGGCCGCCGTGCCGCGCAGGGGCCAGCCGGTGGCGCTGCGCTCACCCGCCGTCGCCTGTTCGACCACCTACCTCGTCCTCGCCACCGTGTCGCAATGCGGCGAGGGCGGGCTGCGGTTCGGCGTGGCGGCGGAGTAGCGCAGCCCGCCCCGCCGACGCCCGGAGCGGGCCCGATTCGCCGTCCCCGGCGTTGACGGCCGGCCCGGGGCGTCGGACGACTCGCGGCGAGGGCCGGCGCCCTCCCGGAGGATCCCGCCATGGACCGCACCATCGTCGTCATCGAGGATGAGCCGCTGCTGCGCCAATACGCGGTAGAAACCTTCGCGGCGGCGGGGCTCGACGTCCTGGACTTCGACGACGGCGACCGGGCGCTCGCCCATATCCGGACCCACCCCGAGGCGGTCGCGGCGGTCTTCACCGACATCCGGCTGGTGGGCGCCACCGACGGCATCCGCATCGCGCGGGCCATCACGGAGGCGCATCCAAACATCGTCGTGGTGGTCACGTCGGGACAGTTCACGGACCGCCCCGCCGAACTCGGGCCGCGGGTGCGCTACATCGGCAAGCCGTGGATGGCGATCGACGTGCTCAACGCCCTCATCGACGCCCGGCAGGAGGACTGACCCGCCCGGACGGAAGCCGCGTCAATCGAAGCGGTACCCGCGCCGCGCCTGGGCCAACGCCCGGCCGAGGTCGTCGGCGAAGCGGCCCTTGGCGTCGGGCCCGAGGAAGGACGCCACCTCGATCCGGTCGGCGCGCGCCACGAGGTCGAGCCGTTGGGTGCCGAACTCGACGTGCTCCCGCCGCTCCAGCCGCACCCAGGACGGGTTGAAGCGCCACTCGGCCCGCGCGCCCTTCGGGCTCACCTTGGCGAGCATCAGTTCGAGCACCGTCACCTCCACGTCCTCGTAGGCGCGGGCGGCCCGGAAGTTGGCCTGGAACGCCACGTAGACGAGCAGCACGTCGAGCCCCATGAAGCCCGCCACCGGCCAGGCCCCCATGATCACGAAGGGCAGGGTCGCCGCGAAGCTCACCGACGCGACCGCGATGAGCAGCCAGTGGAACTGTCGCTTCGTCAGGGACCGGTGCGGGCGCAGGCGCGCCGCGAACAGCACCTGGCCGGCGGGATCGGCATCCGACATGCTGCGACCTCCCGTGATCGTCCGGAGCGCCGAAGGGCGCTTGACCCATTATAGGACCCGCATGGCCCGGAGAAAGACGTCCATCCCCGCAGCGCCCGCCGTCGCCGACCTCGGCGCGCCCGGCGGCACGCGACCCGTCGCCGCGGCGGTGCCGGCCGGCGCCGGCCCGGACGACGGCGCCGGTCGCGTGCGCGCGATCTTCGCGCGCCTCCGCGCCGCCGATCCCGAGCCCAAGACCGAGCTTCACTATTCCGACCCCTTCACGCTGCTCGTGGCGGTCGCCCTCTCGGCCCAGGCCAAGGACGTCAGCGTCAACAAGGCGACGGGGCCGCTCTTCGCCGTCGCGGACACGCCGGCCGCCATCCTCGCGCTCGGCGAGGAGCGGCTGCGCGGGTTCATCAAGACGATCGGTCTCTACAACAGCAAGGCCAGGAACGTGATGGCGCTCTGCGCCCTCCTGGTCGAGCGCCACGGGGGCGCCGTGCCGCGAGACCGCGCCGCGCTGGAGGCGCTGCCCGGCGTCGGCCGCAAGACTGCCAACGTGGTGCTGAACACGATCTGGGGCGACCCGGTGATCGCGGTCGACACCCACGTGTTCCGTGTCGCCAACCGGCTCGCCATCGCGCCCGGCGCGACACCCCTCGCGGTGGAGTTCGGGCTCGAGGCGGCGGTGCCGGCCGAGTTCATGGGCGGCGCCCACCATTGGCTGATCCTGCACGGCCGCTACACCTGCACGGCTCGTCGGCCGCTGTGCCCCACCTGCCCCGTGTCGGACCTGTGCCCCTGGCCCGAGAAGACCGCGTGAGGATCCCCGCTCAGCCCGCGGGGCCGGAGCGCGTGGGCGACTCGACGTAGCTGCGGAAGCGCCGCCCCTCCGTCCCGGCGTCTCGCGCCGCGGCCGACGCGAGCGGGGCCGCCGGGGAGGATGCGAGATCCGCGGCGGCGCGCAGATCGCTCGAGGCCCGGGCCGGATCCCAGCCCTCCAGCGCCCAGTCGCTCTGCCGCGCGTCCATGTCGACCGCGCCCTCGCGATCCAAGAGGTCGACCACGCGGGCATGGTCCGCAGCACCCGTCGCGACGGACAGGAGGAAGCCGCCGCGGCTCAGCCCCTCGCCGTAGGCGTGGCGGTCCTCGTCGGCCATGAGCAGGTCCTTGATCCTGTCCCACAGGCTCCTGTCGCGGCTCGGGACCGGCGCGACCGCGACGGGGTCGGCACCGCCCTCGACCAGCGTGATGGCGTCCCGCGCGATCCCCGCGGCCGTGAGGTCGTCGACCGCCGCCTGGGCGGCGGCGCGGTCGTCGAAGAAGGCCGTCACAGCGCGCCGCGGGGCGCGGTCGGGCGCGGCGACGCCCTCGATCCTCGATGCAGCGTCGTCCATGGCGTGCCGTCTCCCCCTCTGGCCGGCGCGCCGCGGAGAAGGCGCTGCCGTGTTCTGCGGTGGAAATGTCGGGACGGCGGGATCGGTTGCGCCCCCGCCCGATCCCCGCGCCGATCACGCGTTTGTGATCGAAATTCTTTTCCGATCGGCGTGGGACGGCGCCGCTTGCGCGGGCTGCAAGCTCTGGGATCCCGATCCGGCGTGGGAACGTCGGGTCGGCGCCGCGCGGCCGGCATTCGCCTTTCGCCGCGGTCACGCGGCGGCGCAGCAACCCGGCCGGACCCGCGCCGGCAGCTCGCGGATGGGCGCGGGACCGGACCGGCCCTCGCCGTTGCCCACGGTGCAAGGGGATGTGGAGCGCCGGTCAAGGCTCCCGAGCGACGCGACCGGGCGCACGATCGGGACGACGGGGCGCAACCCGCTGCGCGCGCTTCGCTTGCGGGGCGAAGCAGCGCGAGCGCCGGTCTGATGAACGAAGCACAACGTTCAAGTTGATCGGCAACATCGTTCAATACTGGCCGTCATTCCTGATGTTTAACTGTCCCAAATCGGGAAAAATGAACCTTTTAACAAAGCAGGACTGATTACGACGTCGGCTCTCTTCTTGGCTCCACACAGATGGCTTCGGGTGAAGCCGCGATCGGGTGGAGTGGAAGATGGCTTTGAACATCACGACCGGAACTTTGGGGGTCGTCGCCGGAGTCACCGGCGGGGTCGTGGATCCGGTGGCACAGGATGCCATCACCGTCGGGGCGGGCGTCAGTGTCAGGGGCAACTTGGTCTCGACCCTCGGTTCCGTCCTGAGCGGGGTCGTGGGCATCGGAGACGGCATCGTGGCGCAGGGCGCAGGCGCCCAGATCACCAACAGCGGTGCGGTCGTCGGCACGGGTCTGGTGTTGCCGATCCTGGGCACGGGTCCCGCGAACGGCATCGACCTGACGCGCGGCGGCAGCGTCATCAACACCGTCGGCGGGATCGTCACGGGCGACGGCGACGGCATCCTGGTGGCGGCCGGCCTCGGCACGGTGGTCAACGCCGGCGCAGTGACGGGCACGGCCGGGATCGGCGTCGCCCTCGCGGGCGGCGGGTCGGTCACCAACACCAGCGGCATCACCGGCGGCGCGGCCGGCGTCTCGGTCACAGGATCGAGCGTCGCCGCTCCCTCCACCATCACCAACAGCGGCACGATCGGGGCGACGGCGGCGGGCGGCATCGGCGTCTCGCTCGATCAGGGCACGCTGAACAACAATGCGGGCGGCCTGATCCGAGACGTGGCGGCCAACGGCGTCGGCGTCGTGATCGGCGCGGGCCAGGTTGCAAACGCTGCGACGGCCGCCATCACGGGAGCCCTCGACGGCATCGAGGCCGCGGGGACGGCGGCGGTGACGAACGCCGGCCAGGTCACGGGCACGGCCGGCGACGGCATCAAGCTCGCGGCAGGCACGCTGACCAATGCGGTCGGCGGCACGGTCACGGGCGCCCTCAACGGCGTGGAGGCCACGGGAGCCGCGACGCTGTCGAACGCCGGCCGCGTCATCGGCACGGCCGGGACGGGCGTGGCCGCGGGGGCCGGCACGCTCAACAACCTCGCGACCGGCGTCATCACGGGCACGGTCGACGGCGCCTCCGTGGCGGCCGGCAACCTGACCAACGCAGCAGGCGGTGCCATCACGGGCATCGTCCACGGCGTCGAGGCCACGGGCGCCGCGACCCTGTCGAATGCCGGCAACATCGTGGCCACGGGCGGCGCGGGTGTAGCCCAGGCGGCCGGCACTCTCGGCAACCTCGTCGGTGGCGTCATCACTGGCTCGACCGACGGCGTCGACGCGGCCGGCACCGCGGCGGTGACGAACGCCGGCCAGATCACGGGCACGGCCGGCGACGGCATCTCCGCGGCGGATGGCGCGCTGACCAATGCGGTCGACGGCACAATCACCGGCGCCCTCAACGGCGTGCCGGTCACGGGCGCCGCAGTCCTGTCGAACGCCGGCCCGGTCGTCGGCACGGCCGGGGCGGGCGTCGCCACGGGGGCCGGCACCCTGAACAACCTGGCGACGGGCATCATCACGGGCACGGTCGATGGCGCCTCCGTGGTGGCCGGCAATCTGTCCAACGCGGCCGGCGGCGCCATCACGGGCGTGCTCCACGGCGTCGAGGCCACGGGAGCCGCGATCCTGACGAACGCCGGACAGATCGCGGCCACGGCCGGGACGGGCGTCGCCACGGCGGCCGGCACTCTGGAGAACCAGCTCGGCGGTGCCATCAAGGGCTCGGTCGACGGCGTCGACGCGGCGGGGACCGCGGCGGTGACGAATGCCGGCCAGGTCACGGGCACGGCGGGGGCCGGTATCTCGGCGGCGGACGGCACGCTGACCAATGCGGCCACTGGCACCATCACGGGCGCGCTGAACGGCGTCGCAGTCACGGGGGCGGCGGTCCTGTCGAACGCCGGCCACGTGGTCGCCACGGCTGGGACGGGCGTGGCCGCGGGGGCCGGCACCCTGAACAACCTGGCGACCGGTGTCATCACGGGCACGGTCGACGGCGCCTCCGTGGCGGCCGGCAACCTGACCAACTTGGCAGGCGGCACCATCACGGGTGTCCTCCACGGCGTCGAGGCTACGGGGGCGTCGATCCTGGTGAACGCGGGACGGATCGCGGCCACGGGCGGAGCGGGTGTGGCTCAGGCGGCCGGCACCCTGGAGAACCAGGTCGGCGGCGCCATCACGGGCTCGGCCGACGGCGTCGATGCGCTGGGGACCGCGGCGGTGACGAACGCCGGCCAGATCACGGGCACGGCCGGCGACGGCGTCGTGCAGGCGGCCGGCACGCTGACCAACGCGCTCGGCGGCACCATCGCGGGCGCCCTCCACGGCGTCACAATGACAGCCGCCGGCGAGATCGACAACCTTGGCTCCATCCAGGGCACCGGCCCGAGCGGCATCGGCGTGAACCTGCTCGGCGGCGGCACGGTGGTCGACGCCGGGTCGATCAGCGGGACCAGCGGCATCGCGGTCAGCTTCGGCGCGGGCGGAAGCAGGCTCGTGCTCGATCCGGGCTCGGTGCTGACCGGCAGCGCCGTGGCGAGCGGCGTCAACAACGTCCTGCAGATCGCAGCCGGCACGGGCACGACCGTCTTGACGGACATCGGCACCACCTTCTCGGGATTCGATCACACGGTCATCGACGACGGTGCGGCGGCCGACGTGCTGGGCGCCGTGACGGCCCCTGGCCTTCTGACGGTCGGCGCCGGGTCGGCGCTGACCCTCGGCGGCCCCGTCGCGTCCGGGGTTTCGGTCGACCTCAGCGCCGCGGGTGCCACGGTGAAGCTCGGCGATCTGGCCGACTTCCACGGCAGCATCACGGGTCTCGGCACGGACGACACGCTGGACGTCAGCGCGCTCGGGACGGGCGTGACGGGCAGCTTCGATCCGACGACGGGCAGCCTCACCCTGACGGGCACGGGCGGCGCGGCGTCGGTGATCCCTGTCACCCTGGCGACCGGGGTTGACCTCAACACCCTGTCATTGAATCTCGGTGCGGGCGATGTGGCGATCACGGTAGGACCCGGCACGGGCGGTACGGGTACAGGCGGTGGAACGGGCACGGGCACCGGCGGCGGGACTGGAACCGGCACCGGCGGCGGAACGGGCACTGGCGGCGGCACCGGCACCGGCGGCACTGGTACAGGTGGCGGCACGGGAACAGGCACGGGCACCGGAACCGGAACAGGCACGGGTACGGGAACAGGCACCGGCGGCGGAACCGGCACGGGCACGGGCACGGGCACGGGCGGAGACACCGGCACTGGTGGGACCGGAACAGGGGGCGGCACTGTCGGCACGGGAGGTGGCACGGGCACGGGGGGAACCGGGACGGGCGGAACGGTGCCGGGTACCGGAACAGGGGGCGGCGACACGGGAACGGTTCCGGTCGGATCGGGCGACATGGCTCCGACCGTGCCGGGCACCCTCCCGACCGCGCCGGTCAGCGATCCGAGGGCTCCGGCCGGTCTCATGGCCGTCCCGGACAGCATCCCGGCCTCCGTCATCGCGGCCGGCGCCAACGTCGTCCAGGGAACGGGCTTGGCCGCGGGCGACGCCATCGCCATGGATCCCGCCGCTCAGTTCAACGGCAGGGGCCGCTTCACCCTCACGGGCCATGTGGCGAGCGCCTCCGGCATCAGCAACGTGGAGATCACCGCGGTGGTCGACGGCGGAGTTCAGGTAGACCTCGGCGCGGCCAGCGTCGCGGCCGACGGCAGCTTCACCTTCTCGGACCGCGTCGGCGCCCACCTGCAGGCCTTCATCACCGCGACCGAAACGAACGGCGCCGGCGGAACGACCTCCGCGGTCGGCAAATATTCGATCGAGGCCGGCATCACCGGCGCCGCCTATACGGCGCAGCAGGACCTGTACAGCGGGGTGGACAACATCGACGCGACGACGATGAACTTCAAGCGCGACACGTCCAGCAACGTGCACATCGCCACGCCGGGGCAGACCATCGTGTCGAACTTCTTCGACACCTACGCGAACGCCGACGCGGGCTCCACCACCTTCGTGTTCAATCCCGGGCACGGGCTCGACATCATCGAGCACTTCCGGACGAGCGGCGCGGACCACGACACGATCAGCCTGCCTTCGGCGGATTTCGTCGGGATCGCCGACGTGCTGCGCAACACGCATGACGCGGCTGGCGGGGTGGTGATCCACGATCCGAACGGCGGCGGCGACACCGTCAAGCTCGCCGGCATCACCAAGGCGGAGCTGAAGGCCCACCCGTCGGACTTCGCCTTCCACGCCTGATCCTCACGGATCGGGTCCATGGCCGCCCGGCTCCGGCCGGGCGGCCTTTCGGCCGTTC